>VHDG01000203.1 GCA_016871475.1 Verrucomicrobiota bacterium | reverse complement strand
CCTGAACCTGGACCCTCCGCCCTTCCTGCGAGGGGATCTGCAACGTCAGAACCTGGATTTCCTGGAAAAACTAAATCGCGAGCATCTGCAAAAGCATCCAGGGGAATCGGATTTGGAAGCCCGCATCGCGAGCTATGAACTGGCCGCCCGGATGCAGCTTGCGGCGAAGGAGGCACTGGACATCTCGGGGGAATCGGAAGCGACGAAACGGATGTATGGTTTGGATGATCCCGTGACGCAGGAGTATGGAACCCGATGCCTGCTTGCCCGAAGGCTCGTGGAGCGCGGGGTAAGGTTTGTGCAGCTCTTCGTCAACGGTCAGATCTGGGACAACCACGAGAACATCCGCAAAGGGTTGGCGGACTGTTGCCGGAAGACCGACAAGCCTTCCGCAGCGCTGGTCATGGATTTGAAAGCCCGCGGGTTGCTGGATACAACCATTGTGCATTGGGGAGGAGAGATCGGCCGGTTGCCGGTGACGGAGAACCATGGTCCCGCTGAGAAAGCTGGACGCGACCACAACGGACAGGGCTTCAGCACCTGGCTGGCCGGAGGCGGAATCAAGGGCGGGACGGTTTATGGGGCGACGGATGAATTTGGTCACAAAGCGGTTGTGGACCAGGTGAGCCCCTCCGACTATCACGCCACCCTGCTTCATTTGTTTGGCCTGGATCATTCCCACCTGGCTTTCCACTACAACGGACAGCAACAGCATTTAACTGATGGAAAACCCTGCCGGATCGTTCGCGAGATTCTTTCCTAGAGAACTCTGAGCTGCCGGCCCTGAGTGAGGCAGATCCGTTACGAGTAGTGGGGGCAGTTCCCGTGTCTTTCAGTGCGATTGCGAGGAGCAGGGTGGGGGGGACCGACGTCAGTCCGAATAAGTGAGCTGCGGCGACAAAAAATCACGGCCAAAAGAATCTCCTTTTCACGGAGCTTCAAATCAGGATGATTCGCGGCTGCTTTTGGAACTATGAAGATTGTTCTCGCTTACTCTGGCGGCCTCGATACCTCGGTTCTGCTGTCCTGGATTCAGGAAAAGTATGATGCCGAGATGGTTGCGTTCTGTGCCAACATCGGCCAGGAGGAGGAATTGAAGGGCCTTGATACCAAGGCGCGCAAGACCGGTGCCTCCAAACTCTACATCGACGACCTCCAGGAGGAGTTCGCTCGCGACTTCATATTCCCCATGATCCGGGCGGGAGCCATCTACGAGGGCCAGTACTTCCTCGGGACCAGCATTGCCCGGCCTCTCATCGCCAAGCGGATGGTGGATATCGCGCGAATTGAGAAAGCGGACGCCATTGCCCACGGCGCCACCGGGAAAGGTAACGACCAGGTTCGTTTTGAACTAACTGCCGCCGCCCTGGCCCCTGAGCTTCAAATCATTGCTCCCTGGAGGGACGAACGATTCCGAGAGGAGTTCCCTGGACGCACCGAGATGATCGACTACTGCGCGAGGAAGAAGATCCCCGTTCAGGCCAGCGCCAAGAAGCCTTACTCGATGGATCGCAACCTTCTTCATATCTCCTTTGAAGCCGGAATTCTTGAAGATCCCTGGTTTGACGCTTTCTCCCCCTCGAACAAGGCGATGTTCAAGCTCTCGGTCGCTCCTGAGGATGCGCCGAACAAGGCCGAGTATGTCACTCTCGACTTCGTGAAGGGCGATTGTGTTGCGGTCAACGGCCGCAAAATGAACCCGCTCAGCGTGATGCAAACTCTGAACCGGCTCGGAGGCAAACACGGTGTCGGTCGAGTCGACATGGTGGAGAACCGCTTCGTAGGCATGAAGAGTCGGGGAGTTTATGAAACTCCCGGCGGGGCGATTCTGCAGTTCGCCCATCGGCAGATTGAAAGTCTCACCATGGATCGTGAAGTGATGCACCTTCGAGACTCTCTGATACCGAAGTATGCCGAGCTGGTGTATTACGGTTTCTGGTTCGCGCCCGAGCGATTGGCGCTGCAAGCGTTGGTTGAGGAGAGCCAGCAGAATGTCACGGGCAGCGTCCGGGTGAAACTTTACAAGGGCGGCATCTACACCGCGGGCCGCCGTTCCAAAGTCAGTCTCTACAATCCGCACATCGCGACCATGGAGGCTGATCCAACAAAAGCGTATAACCAGGACGACGCATCCGGCTTCATCCGTCTCAACGGACTCCGTTTGCGGGTTGCATCGAAGGTCCAGGGAACAAAATCTCTGCGGCGGGTCAAGTAGGCCGACGTCGATTCTCTGAGCAGGGAACAAGCATCAGCCTCTCTCAAATGGCGCTCATCGTACAAAAGTTTGGCGGGACTTCGGTCGGCAACACCGACCGCATCAAGAACGTGGCCCGACGTGTGGCTGAACACCGCAAGCGGGGTGATCAGGTGGTGGTGGTGGTGTCTGCCATGAGCGGGGTCACAGACGGCTTGATCAAGATGGCCAAGGAGATCATGCCGTTGCCCAGCGAGCGTGAGATGGACATGCTTCTGGCCACGGGCGAACAAACGACGATTGCCCTGATGGCGATGGCGCTGCATGCGATGGATGTTCCTGCAGTGTCATTGACCGGTGCCCAGGCAGGAATTGTGACCGACGGCGTTCATACGAAGGCCAAGATCCAAAACATCACTCCCAAACAGGTGAAGAATCACCTGCGTCAGGGAAGGGTGGTCATCGTCGCTGGATTCCAGGGCGAAACCGCAGAAGGCCAGATCACCACGTTGGGTCGAGGCGGATCCGATCTCACAGCGATTGCGCTGGCCGCAGCGATCAAGGCCGATCTCTGCCAGATCTTTACCGACGTGGATGGCGTCTATTCTGCCGATCCCCGGATTGTCCCGTCGGCGCGCAAGATGAAGGAGATCTCTTACGATGAGATGCTCGAGCTCGCGAGTTTGGGCGCGAAGGTGATGCAGTCTCGATCCGTTGAGTTTGCGAAGAAGTTTGGAGTGGTTTTTGAGGTGCGATCCAGTTTGAACGACAACCCTGGTACGATTGTGAAAGAAGAGACCAAGAACATGGAGGACGTCGTCATTCGCGGCGTTGCTCTCGATAAGAATCAGGCAAAGGTGACATTGGTGGCCGTGCCGGACAAGCCGGGGGTGGCCGCCCGCATCTTTAAAGCCCTGGCGGATGCATCGATCAACGTCGACATGATCGTTCAGAACATCAGCCACGGCAGCGGCAAGCCCGCCACCGATCTGTCCTTCACCGTTGAGAAGGCTGATTTGCTGAAGGCGCAGAAAGTCATTGATGCCCTGAAGAAGGAAGTGAATTTTGCGGAAGCCATCTGCACAGACAAGATCGGGAAACTGTCGATCGTGGGAGTGGGAATGCGCAGCCATTCGGGAGTCGCAGCGCGAATGTTTGAGACCCTGGCACGGGAGAAGATCAACATCGACATGATCTCTACGAGCGAGATCAAGATCTCGGTTGTGATTGAGCTGGCAAAAGGCGAACAGGCGATGAAGGCCGTTCATCAGGCTTTTATCAAATGAACCGGATCGACCAACGTTTCGCTGACCTTCGCCAGAAGAATCAGAAGGGGTTGGTGGTGTACATCGGTGCGGGGGATCCGCATCTGGAAGCGACGCGGGAACTTGCCTTGGGGTTCGACCGGGCCGGAGCTGACGTTTTGGAGCTCGGGATTCCCTTCAGCGACCCGTTGGCCGACGGAATTGTCAACCAGCTGGCGGCGCAACGCGGGTTGGAGTCCGGAACCACTCCGGCCAAGGTCTTTGAGACCGTTGCAGCCATTCGCAAAGATTCCCAGATTCCCATCGTGTTCTTCGTCTATTTCAACCTGATTCACAGGTACGGGATGGAGCGATTTATCAAGGACGCGCGGCAGGCTGGAGTGGACGGGCTGTTGGTGCTGGATCTTCCTCCCGAGGAATCAGGCAACTACGCGGAGCTGATGACTCGCTCCGAACTGAGTCCTGTTTTCCTCGTGGCCCCGACCACGCCCGAGGAACGAGTTGCGGCGATCGTGAGACACGGCCGCGGTTTTCTTTACTATGTTTCGCGGGAGGGTGTGACGGGGATGCAGGCGAAGGTCTCTGACACCATCGGGCAGATGACTTCGATGATCCGTCGTCATTGTTCCCTGCCAATCGCCGTTGGGTTTGGTATCTCCAACCCCGAGCAGGCTCGTCAGGTGGCGGCTTATTCCGAGGCGATCGTTGTTGGCAGCGCGGTGGTGAATCAAATCGCCGAACATGGGAAGAGCCCGGATCTCGTGCAGCGAGTCAGCGGATTCGTCAAATCGCTCGCGGTTGCCATCAAGTCTGGAAACCAGAGCTGAGCTGGAGCGCTTTTCAGCGTGAGGATCCTTGACTCGGTCTGAAAATTCCTGCCGACGGAAAAACCACGCCCTTCCGCGTCGCGGATTTCCAATTGGCGATTTTCGATTTCCAATTGCCAATCGAAAATCTGCAATTGGCATTAGCCTCGGCCTTGCCTTCTTCCTCTGCGTCTCCGCGTCTCCGCGTGAGGCGGTTTCGATTTCCAATTGGCGATTTTCGATTTCCAATTGCCAATAGAAAATCTGCAATTGGCATTAGCCTTGGCCTTGCCTTCTTCCTCCGCGTCTCCGCGTCTCCGCGTGATCTCTCCAGCCTCCCCACGACATCAAGGCTTGTTCCCGGACGCGAAAAGCAAATGGACGGTCTGGTCCTCCATCCGGACGGCCAGCCCGCGATTCCCCGGCAGGAAGGCGAGAAAGCCGCTCAACTGGGGGTCCTGGATGGAAACAACCTCACGCATTGAGTCCAGCCGCCAAAGCTTCAGACATGTCCGCGTTTCGATGGATGCCAGCGTTCTCCCATCAGGCGCAAACGCGAGGCTGCTCACTTCCTGCAATTGGCCGATCAGGGTGCCTTGAAGGATGCCTGTTTTCGTGTCCCACAGCCGGATCTTCGCATCGACTCCCGCAGTCGCCAGCAGTCTGCCGTCCGCTGAGAACGCCATGTCTTTCACATATTCCGTGTGGCCTTTGAGTTCGATGGAGGCCCCCGTGCGGGTGTCAAACAGGTGGGCAGACTAGGGGAAGTGGAGGCCAATCGCCCATCGCTCACCATCGGAAGAGAGCGCCGAGCAGGAGATATTTGTCTGAGAGGTGTTCCAGCTTCGATGCTGTCGCCCATCTGGAAGGGTCCAGAGCGTGAACTTTCCAGCGGACGTGATCGCATACGCAAACCGCCCCCCCGGCGGAAGCCCCCGGCCTTGTCGGATCAGGCTTGAACCTGCTTGGAAGCCTTCAAGCCGGATCAATGTTTCATCGTTCGGACTCGATCGTTGCCTGACCCGGATGGCCCCGTCCTCCAATGGCAAAGAGTAGCAAGCAGTGCCGTCGGCGCTAAACCCGTCATACAGCGCATAGGACTTCCAAGAGACATCATCTGCGATCAGATCATTGATTCGCGTCACGGAGGTGTGGAACGTCCGGTTGCTGTAAACCGTTCCGATCATCAACCGCCCATCGGGTGAAATGCGTGGCGGTCCCCATGTGTCGTTTCTGACATGGGGTGTGGCTTCGGGAGGCTGGTTGGTCCAGATCATCAGTTTGCCGTCCTTGCCAGCCGACAAAACAGATCGGCCCTCGTGAAAAAATGTGGCGCACCAAACTTCGTCATGATGTCCAAGCCAGAGGTGGCGGGGGCTGAGTTCGGGTGTTGACCAGAGTCGGAGCGAACGGTCGGACGATGCAGAGAGCAGCGATCCATCATCGGGATGAAACGCCACGGCCCAGAGGTTCAACGAATGGCCGTCATCAAGGAGTCGTCCCGTGCGGGCCGGGCTCTCGATCAGACGAGGCTCCGGGCTTCTCCCGGATGTGGGCTCTCGCGGGGTCGCTTTCAAATCACAAAGCCGGAGCTGCCGGTCCATGCCGGCGATGGCCAGGTATCTTCCGTCCGACGAGAAATCCATTCCCCATACCCCGGGACGGCAGGGAATCCGCAAACGCTCAGCATGGGCCTCCAGATCCCAAAGGATCACAAAGCCGCGCGTCGCCACTGCCAGTGTTCGTCCATCCTTGCTGATCGCAGTTCTTTTGCCTTTCAGTGGCAGAGTCTGTTTCTTGTCCCCTGTCCCGTAGTTCCAGATTGAAAAATCCCCCTCCGGCGAGTCGGGCCAAGGAGACGCGGTGGACAGGACAAGCCAGGGCTTTGTTTCGCACACAACACCCGATCTCCCGGCCATTGTCGGATCGGCGTCCGGGTTTCAATTTCGAACAGGGCCACTTTCCCATTCGAGATGGGTGCCATGAGATGTGGGCCATCGCGCGCAAAAGCGACAAACCATCCGACGGTCGTTATAGGAATCCTGGCATGCTCCGCGCGAGAGTTGATGTGCCAGATGCGGAGCGAGGAATCCATGGCTCCGCTGGCCGCGAGGAGGTTGTCGGAGGAGACGGCAAAACTGCATACCGTGGACTCATGCCCCGCGAGCACGGCGAGCTCGTGTCCTTGTGCGCGATGCATCAGGAAGGGCCACTCGAAACCCTGCATGGCATCGCCTGGCTTGAGGCGGCTCTCCTCCGATCCATCATGACGTCGGAGCAGGCGTCTGCCCTCGGCGAGATCGCCGCGCTCGATCGCCTCGGAGGCGGCGCGCATGTCGGCGGCGTATTCGTTTTGAAGGGCTCGAAACTCGTTGGCTTCAGCCTGGACGCGTTGAGCTTCCGAGCGCTGCCATTGCGTAACCACACCCCATGTCCCGCTCGCCAAGGCGAGCGGGAGAGCGGTCAGCAGGGCCGCGACGGCGGGCCTCCGTCGACACCATTTCCAGGTTCTCTCCAAGAGGCCCGACCTTCGCGCATGAATGGGTTCCCCCCCAGGAAGCGCTTGAGTTCATCGCTGAAGGAGCGGGCGTCCGGGTAGCGTTTGTCCGGCGACTTCTCCAGGCACTTGAGACAGATGGTCTCGAGGTCGAGAGGCACCCCGGGGTTGAGGTTGCGCGGGCGAACCGGGGCCATGGACTCGACCTGCGCGAGGACGGCGGCGATGGACTCACCCATGAACGGTGGGCGACCCGTCAGCAGGTGGTAGAGAACCGCCCCGAGTGAATAGACATCGCTATGGGTTCCCATCTCCTTGT
>VHDG01000202.1 GCA_016871475.1 Verrucomicrobiota bacterium | reverse complement strand
CGGAAGAGTTGGAGGTAAGGTTCGAAGAGGAAGATGCGGTCGCGTTTGGCACCTGTGATTTCACGGAGGAGTTTTTGTTCTAGGAAGCGTTCGATGAGCTTGTAGGCGGTTGGGAGAGAAATCGATGCCGCTTCGGCGACCTGCTGGGCATTGACCCAAGGGTGGGTGAAGAGGTGACGGAAGAGAAGCAGGCCTGCGGTGCCCTGTGGCTTCCAGGCATGGATTTCCTTTTCCCAGTGGGTCTGGAACTTGAGAATGCGATCAAAGGTTTCCACTCCGTGTTTGGCGGTCTCGGTGATGCCATCAAGGAAGAAGAGGAGCCAGCCTGAGAGATCGTTCTCTCTGCGGGTGCGGCTGAGGCGGTCGTAATATTCCTCACGGTGACGCTCGAGGTATGCGGAGAGATAGAGCACCGGTTGTTTCAGAATGCCCTGAGAAATCAGATAGAGCGGAATCATGAGCCGGCCGATGCGGCCATTGCCATCAAGGTAGGGGTGGATGGTCTCGAACTGGTAGTGCATGATGCCGACCTTGAGAAGCGGCGGCAGGTGCAATTCGTCGTTATGGGCGAAGAGTTCGAGATCGCCCATGAGATCTGGCACATTTTCGTGAAATGGCGGGACGAAGCGGGCGTTGCCGGGGTTGGACCCGCCGATCCAATTCTGGCTGCGGCGGAACTCGCCCGGTGTCTTGCGATCCCCGCGGACACCCTCCATGAGGACGGCGTGGGCATCGCAGAGGAGACGATTCGAAAAGGGCAGGGTCTTGAGGCCGTCAAAGGCCTGGCGCATGGCGCGGATGTAGTTGTTCACCTCCCGCCAATCGTCGCGACGCTCCAAGGCGATTTCCTCCTCGGGCAAGATCGCTTCTTCGATCTCGGTGCGGGTGTCCTCGATCCTGCTCGATTGCGTGGCCTCCTTGGTGACGTGCATTTGGACGAACAGGTCCAAGTTCGGCACATATTCCGAGAACATGTCGAGGCGACCTAGCTGACGATCCGCACGGCTGAGAGCCTCCAGGACGCGGGGTTCGTCGATCCGCCACGGGCGGTTGATCAGGGATGGCTCGAAGCTGCGATAGCCATCGCGCTTGATCCAAGTCCCTGATTGGTAGGAGTCCATAATGATTAAAATTAGGGCTGAAAATTTGAATAAGGCAAGCCACTAATTAAGAAATTGAATAAAAATTTAATTAGTGAGCCATACTGCTAAAATTTAGGATCTGTTCGAAAAGCCCCTCGGTTTCGGTTTCGAGGTCGCAGATTTCCTTGCACTAGTTCGGCGAGGTCGCGGAGCAGCTGGTGGACACTCATTCGTCGATAAAATCAACGGGCTGACTCTCTGATCACAAAGAGAGTGCCGTTACCACCTGCAATGATGATGCGGTCTTGAGCATATACGGGTGAAGCGGTGAGTTCTTCTCCTAAATCGATACGCCAAATTTCAGCGCCATCGGCAGGATTGGCTGCGTAGAGTCGGCCATCGCTCGAGCCGAAGACGATGCCGTCGTCAAAGGCGATGGGCGAGCTGCCGATCCGGCCGCCGGTTTTGAAAGTCCATGCTTTGTTGCCATCGCTGCGTTTGACAGCGTGCAGGGATTTATCGCGCGAGCCGATGTAAACATTTTGGTCATCGACGGCCGGTGAGGTGAAAAAGGGAAATTCGTTGGCTTGATAGACCCAAGAGAGTTCTTTCGCATCTGCCTTGGCGGCGACGAGTTGGTTGGCGTGATTGCCGCCGTAAATCATGGTGCCGCTGGTGGCGACGGAATTGGTGATTTGAGCGTCCGTGTCGATTTTGCCCACAGGCGAGCCATCGGCGAGATTCAAGATGTGGATGACCTGGTCGCAGCCGCCAAAAGCGATGAATCGTCCATCGATGATTGCGGGAGTGCCATTGATAAAATCTTTGGTTGGGTAGGTCCAAACGACGGAGCCGTCTTCTTCGCGCAAGCAGCGAGTGATTCCGTCATAGCCGTTCACGAGAACCCATACGCCCGAGCCATCCGGAGCGACAAACAAGTTTGCAGCAGAGGAAAATTTATCTCCACCCTCGACTGACCAGAGTTTATCTCCGGTTTTGAGATCGAGCGCATAAAAATGTTTATCGCCCGAACCGACGAAAACTTTTCCGTTAGAAATCGCTGGTGCGGCTTCTATCGTATCACCGGTTTCCATTTTCCAGCGTAATTTCCGGGTCTCGAAATCGATGCAATAGAGGATGCCCATTGCGTCGCCGACGAGGATGGATCCATCAGAGACGGCTGCTTCCGCAGAACCGGGGGATTCGAGTTGGTATGTCCACTCGATCACCGGGGCTTTGGGCGTGGATGCCATCACCCGCCCTTGCAGCGATGAACTGCCGCGTGTGATAGGCCAATCGGTTAATTTGTTAGAATCTGCGACTTGTTCATTAGAGGAATTCGCAGGCTTTGGCTTCTCGCAAGCTGTTAGAAAAAGAAGCGGCAAGATGGCGAGAAGTCGGTTCATGACGCGAGTGCTTTTTGATAGAGCGCAGTGAATGAAGCTTGGTCAAGCGGAACGGGATTGAAGCGACCGGTCCATTGTTGGCAGGCGGCCTCTGCTAGCTCCGGGATGGCGGTGATTGGGATTTCTGGTTTCGATAGATTGGCGACCTGGATCGTTTTTTCAAGCCAATCGATGAGCGGTGAATCAAGGTGGCGAGTGAGATTCTGATAGATGAGGGAGATATCAAGTGCGCTGTGATTAAGACGGACAACTTGGGGAAGCATCATCGTGACAGCGAGACCGTGAGGAACATGGAAGCGTGCGGTGAGAGGATTGGCAGCTGCATGGGCGGCACCGAGCATGCTGTTTTCTATAGCAGAACCCGCGAGCGCGGCGCCATGGAGCATCCGTCCGCGAGTCTCGAGATCCGCTTTGCCAATGAGGATATCGCGGATGGCGGAGGAAATGAGCAGGAAGGCTTGGTTGGAATAGGCGGAAGAGATCGCGTTGCGATGGGTGCAGACGGCGGATTCGAGGGCGTGCGAGAGGGCGTCAAGTGCGGTGAGAGTGGCGACGCTTTGCGGCTGGGAGGCGGTGAGTTCCGGATCTAGGATTGCAGTGTGAGCAAGGGCTTTGGAGTCGCCGCAGGCCATTTTCTCGTGGGTGCCGTCACGCGAGACGATAGCGTAGGACTGGCATTCGGAGCCGGTGCCAGCTGTGGTGGGGATAGCGATAAAAGGCAGCATCGCTTTACCTGCGAGACCATAGCCCTTGTAGTCAGACATTCGGCCGGGATTGTGGAGGAGGAAGTTGCAGCCTTTGGCGGTATCCATGCTGGAGCCTCCGCCGAGACCGATAAGGATGTCAGGATGAACGGTTTTCGCGAAGTCGCGGCATGCGTCGATATCGGATTCGGTGGGATTGACTTGGGTGCCCTCGAAGACGGTCACGCGGAATCCTGCGGCTGTTAGATACGAGGTTGCTCGTGCAACGTGACCTGCGGCGGAGATACCGGGATCGGTGACGATCAGGGCATGGGTCGAGCCAAGGCTGGCGAGGCAATCAGGCAGTTCGGCGAGACGACCGGGTCCGAATAGGATTCGGGGGCTTGGGCGGGCGTCGGTTAGGGGCATGAGCTTAGGGAATAAGAAATAGGAACCACGGATGGACGCGGATGAACACGGATTGATTAGGATTTTGGGTATTGGTTGATTACACGTTTCCACTCTAGTCGAGCGCGTTTAAAATTAATGATTAGCCCCACAGGATGACCGGTAATTTTAAGGTAGTTCAGCATTTGACCAATTTCATGGTCTGTTATGCGGTCAATGACTTTGGTATCAACAACAACTAGATTCTTCACAACCAAATCAGGGATGTATTCGCCCACCTTATGAGATTTGTAAATCACATCATAGCGCGGCTGTTGCACCCAAGGAATCCCGCGCAATGTGAATTCGACGCATAGTGAATTCTCGTAGGGCTTCTCTAGAAGCCCATGGCCTAGGCCATTGATGATTTCGAACGCACAGTTTAAGATCATGCTGGTTTCTTGCTCAAACTGAAGCGAAGCCTTTTCAGGATTTTTATCATCTTCATCCATGGTAACTTATTCTCTTTTATCCGTGTTCATCCGTGTCCATCCGTGGTTCGAATTCGTCACGCATGGGCCACATTTCCCTGAATCGCGCGGCGGTGGTAGAGGAACTCGAAAAGATTACCTTCATGGGGTTGTTCCCACTGGACGCGATTGGTGGGAAAGGTGCCTAGGTTGAGACGCTCGATGTCAGGACTGAGGAGGAGCTGCTCGATGAAACGCGGGTCTTCGGTGAAGGCGGAGACGACGAGGGTTTGGCCGATGTTAGCGAGCATTTCGGACTGGGGCATTTCCACGATGCTGGCGTAAGGGAACATGAACTCGGTGTTCGCGAGCGGGTGTTCTCTGTCGGTACAGGAAATGAGGGTGGGCTGGAGATAAGTTTGATCGTAGGCATGTACCTTACGCGGAGTTTCGCGATGTCCTGCGGTTACATCGGTGGCACCAGCATCCTTCAGATGTGCGGAGATCAGTGCATCGATGCCGTCGGCGAGAGCGGGGTTCGCGAAACCGCAAAGCAGAGCTTCCGGATGGTCGCGAGGATGCGGCTGAATTTTCGCGAGCTCTACAGCGAGGGCGTTGGCGAGTTCGTCGCGGTGGCTTGGGACGAGAATGGCGGAGGTGTTGATGCAGGAACGTCCGCCATTGGCGGAGATGGATTGCACGATGACATCTAGAAACTCGGGCCAGCGTTCGATCATGTCCTCGCCGATCAGGATTTTAGAGCGGCCGGTGCCGTGCACGGAAATGCTGGGGAAAGCGGCATACTTTTTCAGTGTGCTATCGTTGCCAAAAGCAATGCCACGGCCGCAGGTTGTTAGAAGAGTGTCGCCGCCTTCGTGGGTGGTTGGATAGAAGCCGAAGGCTTCTTTCGGGAAGCCGGCCCGAATCATCGCCTGAACGATTCGGAGAGGAGTGAACGGATCCTCGCGGCCGGGTTTGAGAAGGACGGGAATTTTCATCACCGGGGCCGGAATCCAGAGCGAGTTCACAGCGGGGGCATTGGACGGAAGCGAGACGCCGAGGGACGAAGTGGTGGGGAAATAGTTGATGATGAGGTCGTCGATGCGGGTGATGCCTTTATCGAAAATGTCCAGCGGTATGTTGCGTGTGAGTCCGGCGATGATTGTGCGGACTTGTGACATCGCGGCATGGATTTTCCCCATGTTCATGCGGACGAGCGTGTGCGGCAGGCGGGTGAGTGCGGAAAGCGACTCGACATATTTTTGGGGCGATTGAACGGTGTCGCCGCAAGGCAGATCCGCATGGAGAAATAGTTCTGCCGCCTGCTCGCAATACGTGGCGAGAGTGTCTGCCGGGATCGCATCGAGCGCGGCTTTGGACTTGGAGATTTGCAGGAGGTCGCGACGGATAAGGCCCGGATTGGCTGTGTGGGTGGTCAGCGTTTCACTGCCAAGGTCGAGTTCGACCAAGTCATGGGATGTGTATTCGCGGCCGAGGCGGAGGATGGGAATGTTCATGACGCTCGCGTTTAATAAACCCCTTCGATCACTGTCTTCGTTCCGGATTGGAAGGGTCTAACATCTCCGACGCCGTCCCATGGAAATTCATCGCATGGACCGCGGCGGATGGCTTCGTCGCGCTCGAGGAAACGAGGCATGAAAAACTCCTTGGTCATGGTGGTGAGTTCAACACGGCCGTATTCGCCATAAGGCATGAGTTCGGACGGGGATTCTGGATTGACGATGCGGAGCACCGCGCGGGGTTGCGGCGCGTGGTAGGTGAGTGAATACTCGCCGGGCGCGCGTTTTTTGCTGATGGCCAGACCCATCAGGGTGTTGCCATAGGTCGGTGCGAAATTGATTTTTCCTTCAAGCACTTCCTCTTCGATGAAGCGGACATATTGCGGAGTCATGGTGGTGCCGCCGGCGAAGACACCGCGGATGCCGGCATCGACGAGCGACATGCGTTCTGCCAGGCTTTCTAACAATTTAGGAGTGGTGAACAAACAGCCGATATCGCGGTGGCGAATGATGGTCGCGGCTTGGTCGATCACGTGTTCCTGATAGAGCTTGGCCATTCGCATTTCTCCCATGCCGATGAGGCGTTTCACCCAACGCGGATCGAGATCGATGAAGTAACAGGCACCGCCGCGGATGTTGGCGAGGTGCTCGATGGCTAGGCGCAGGCGGCGTGGACCGGTGGGTCCGACCATGAGCCAGTTGGCACCTTGAGGGAAAAAGTCGGGACCGTAGTGTTCGGAGAATTCGGTGTAGTCGGTTTGATAGTCGTCCCAACCGATGCGCTGCTTGGGCATGCCGGTGGTGCCACCGGTTTCGAAGATGTTGTAGGGACGTTTGCCGAAGGCTTTCGGTATGAAGCGGGCGGGGTCTTCCTTGCGAAGAACCTCGTCATCGAAGGGTTCAAATCGCTGGATATCGGCAAAGCAGGTGATGTCTTTGAGCGGGTCGAATCCGAGGTTTGGCACTTGTTCGAGCCAGTAAGGGCAGCCCGTTTCCGGAGAAAAATGCCACTTCACCATTTCGCGGGTGTGTGCGTCCAGGGCTTCGGCGGCGGCTTGAGGAGTGAGTGACGAGGACATAACGAGCGCTGGAAAGATACTCAAACGAAGAACTTGCGCAAGGTGGAGTCCGAGGGTTTTGGGGTGATGAGTGAAACGACGACCAGCGTGATAGCGGATACCGCGAAGATCAGGGTGACAGGCATCATGCCGGCGATGAGGAGTTCATCGGATTCACCGGGAGGCTTTTTGGCGATGATGTCGTTATAGAAAAGGATGCACCATGTGATGGTTGTGGCGATGATGCTGGAGATCACGCCGGCCGCAGTCGCGCGCTTCCAATAGATGGCCGCAAAAACCAGTGGGAAAAGTCCTGCGAAGCCGCTGAAACACCAGACACCGAGCGCAAAGACCTGCGCGGTATCCATGAGGGCTACGGAAAAGCCGTAGGTGACGGCAACGATGAAGAGGATGAATCCACGGGCGATGAGGACTTTCTGGGAGTCGGTGAAACGATCCTCGCCGAATTTCTGGATGACGATGTCTTTTGTGAACATGGTGCCGAGGCATACGAACTGGGAGTCG
>VHDG01000201.1 GCA_016871475.1 Verrucomicrobiota bacterium | reverse complement strand
GGGATCTGTCCCATTTTCAGGCACTTGCTTCGATCCTTGTTAAAGTTCGAGGTGCATTCGTCGATCATCTCTAGGATGGGTGGAGATGGCAAAACCAAGATTCTTTACGCCGAGGATGATCTTGTGTCAGCGCGCATGCTCGGTCGTACTCTCGAGGCGTTGGGCTACGAGGTTCGCGGGTGTTCCAACGGCAGGGAGGCGCTTGAACTCTTCGCCCAGTTCCAGCCGCAGATCATCATCTCGGACTGGATGATGCCGGAAGTGAACGGCCTCCAATTCTGTTCGGAGATCCGCAAACAGGGCCTGAGTCAGTACACCTATTTCATCGTTCTGACCGCCAACACAGGAGAGTCGAACTATCGCATGGCGATGGATGCCGGTGTGGACGACTTCCTGAGCAAGCCTCTCTCCCGGGAGGAGCTGCAGGTCCGGTTGCGTGTGGGGGAGCGGATCGTTCGGCAGCGATGGAAGGCGGAGGCGATGATTCGTTCGCTGGCCCGATTCCCTGCGGATAACCCCAACCCGGTTCTCCAGGCAAACCGAGCTGGCATGATCACCTACGCCAACAAGGCCTGCCTTCCGCTCCTCAATGAGCTCGGATGCAGTGTGAACGGCCCGCTGCCCCCTGACCTGAGGACGCTGATGGTCGATTGCCAGGAGGATTCATTGGCTCAAAGAGAGCTGAGCTGCCGGAGAAGAACCTACTCCTTCGCCGTGACCTCCATTTCAGAGGAGGGGTTGGCATACATCTACGGGCACGACATCACCGATCGCAAACGGGCTGAGACGGAGCTCATCACCATGCGCAATCAGGCGATCGAGCAATCTCTTCAGGACGTGCTGACGGGCATTGGCAACCGGGTTCTTTTTCAACAGCAGCTTCCCAAAGCTCTGGAGGAATCCAGCAGAAGCGGGAGGAGGGCGGCCCTGGTGTTTGTGGACATCGACAACTTCAAGGAGATCAATGACGGCCACGGTCATAAAATGGGCGACCAGGTGATCATCCACGTCGCCCACACGCTCAGAGATCATCTCAAAGCATCCGATAGTGTCTGTCGCTGGGGAGGGGATGAACTTGTGGTTGTTCTCTCGGATCTGGAGGAGCCGGCCTGTGTAAGCGAAATCTGTGAGCGGCTCTCGGTTGCGGTGAGGGAGAATGCCGCTGGTTCGGAGGTTCCGGCGAGCCTCACGCTGAGCATGGGGTATTCGGTGTATCCGGACGACGCCGACACGGAGGAAATGCTGCTTCAACGCGCGGATCAAGCCCTGTACAAGGCCAAAGCGGATGGAAGAAACTGCATTCGAGGCTATTCTCGCAGGGACGGCAGGGATCGGGCGGGCATGAGCTTGTTCCAAAGGCTGACCCAGGCGCTGAAGGAAGAACGAATGACCGCGTTCTTTCAGCCTGTCTGGGACGTTGTGAACAATCGCGTCGCGGGAGTGGAGTCCCTGGCGCGATGGCATGATCCGGATTGGGGATTCGTGCCTCCCGACGAGTTTATTCCTGTCGCGGAACGCAAGGGTTTGATCGTTCAGCTCAGTCGCCAGGTCCTCCGTTGCAGCCTGATGGCGATGTCAGCCTGGAGGGACGCGGGCTTCGACCTCACTCTCTCGGTGAACCTTTCGAAGCGTCAGCTTGTGGAGCCCCGTTTCCTTGACGATCTCCGGGAGCAGATCGATGCCTTGAGGCTGCCCCATTACCAGATCATTTTTGAAGTCACCGAGCGCCAATCAATTCTGGGGAACGCGGTGGGAAGGCAGCGTTTGGAGGAGATGGAGAGGGAGGGTTACCGTCTGTCGTTGGACGACTTTGGCTCGGGTTACTCGAGTTTTGATCTCGTGGGGGAAATACCGTTCCAAGAGCTCAAGATCTACAGCGGGTTGATCAACAGGATGGAACAACCGAGGGGCAGGGGAATCGTGCAGGCGGTTGTGGACATGGGGCACACGCTGGGTCTGACGGTGGTTGCCGAGGGCGTGGAGCATGAAGAGCAGGTCGTGCGTCTCCGAGGGATGGGGATTCACAAGATCCAGGGATACTATTATTCCAAGCCGCTCTCGCTGGAACAGCTGCTGGTCTATCTGAAGTCTCAGGAAAACTCCAAGAGCCAGGGCGCCCAGATGAGAACCGTTCAGGATCTGCCTTCTCCCATCCTGAAATCTTTCTAAACCCCAAGCGGCGGGTCTGCTGTCATGCGGCCGCGCTGGTGGTCACCGGCTAAGGAGGGTTGGGAAGAGCGAGGATTCTGTAGTAACGGTGATCGCGTGAAGCAGTGGAATGAACGCGCTCGCTCCAGGGACCGGTGGCAAGGATCTCCCCCGGCACCGATTCCCATTCAGCTCCACCGACTCTCGAGGACCACTGCAGGATATAGCGGCTTCCACGCAGGCTCCGCCATCGAAGACGCACCCCTCCCGGAACCGCATCGATCCGACTGATCCACGGCTGAGGCTCCGTCACCCTGCCCAACGCAATCCAGTCCATCCGGGTTTTCTTGAAGTTCTGCTCCGGAAGTTGTTTGGAGATGCGGTCATCGCCATACCAAACCACGGTTCCTTGATCGCTGATGATCTGAACACGCGTGTTCTCGGTCCAGGGAAGCGGTGGCAGCTCCGCGATGCCTTCCGGGTTTAATCCTCTCAGGTCGGCTGTGAGAAGCCTCGGCTGCGATACTGGATCCCCATCCCACTGGTAGAGTCGAAAGTCGTTTGGATAGTTGGTGGGAGCCGGGCCGGGCGGGCCCGCGATGATGAGATAGCGGTTACCGTCGCCCTCGATGCTGCGGATGCCTCGGTTGAAAAGGTCGAGTTCGATGGGTGGAGCAAATCGAGCCGTACCGGGTGGACCGTCGCTGATCGCGAGTTGGGCGAAGTTCAACACGGGGAACAGGAGCGCGTGGGTTCGGTTGCTGGCGGGTCCAAGGGGAGCCCTGGCACCGAGATAAGCGGTTGAAGTGCTTCCTGAGGCCATGGACAAACCCTCCAGATTGAAGCCCAATCCCTCCGGTTGTTTGGGGTCGACACCGGGCTCCGTGCTCGCATGGATGCCGTAATGATCGATCCCAAGACCATGGCCGTTGGCGCGATCATACGCAGCCAGATCCTGCTTGAGGTAGTCGTAGCGACCTCGGTAGTTGAGAGCCACGGTTTCCCCATCATCCACGAGATCCACAGCGAACAGGCGGGAACGATTCGTCCGCGCCTCAGCAATGTTTGCATGCGAGTGGGCGCCCATCCAAAACAGTCGGTCCCCAACCCGTGTGGAACCTTCAATGTCCACTTCACGAGGCACATTATTCTCGATGTCCGTGAGACCCAGAAAAGGGGTCATTGGGAACCGTTGAAGGGGTAATCCTGATTCCCAGCGATGGTACAGCCGGAGGACCTGGTTTTCATCATCACCCAGCAGCAATCGTCCTCCGGGCAGGGGGATCGCCGTGGACCCGTCCCCCGCGCCGATCAGGAACACGACGGAGTCGGAACCCCGGGCGGATGCGGCATAGGGAAAGGATTCCTCCGAGGACAGCGAGCCATCCGAGACTCTGACCGTGATCTGAGAGTATCCGACTCCCATGGGTTGGATGGTTAGGCGATGTGCTCCGCCCTCCAGGCGTTGAATGCGCATGGCGGAGACCGGAGCTACGACCGAGTTGGTGCTTTCCACAGCGATGTTGAGCTGGTCGATGGGTGACTCGGCATCGCTGACGAAAAACGTGACGGGAGGGTTTGCCGGATCACCGATGGCTCCGCAGATGGCTTCCATGCGTGAGATGAGAGGGACGGAGTTGTTCAAGAGGCCGGGGGTGAGAGTGGCGCCCGGGGGTGTGTTCCGGCTTGAGTTGGAACGATCGTAACGGAGGGAGGCCGGATCGCTTTCTCTGAGATCCCCGTGGAACCAGGCGAGTGATTCATTGGGACGATCATCTGTTCGAAAGCGAGTGGCAGCATCGGGCAGGCTATTTGTCCTCTGGATCAGCAAGGCACCGTAAGCGACGTCATTCGTGTTGGCCGACAGCCATGAGATCGAATCAAGGATCCGGGCATCTTTGGAGAGCCCTTCCAGGACCCCATTGTTGCCCTGGTCCAGATCCTCACCCAACTCGAGGTCCTTTGAATCCGCGATGAGCAAGAGTGAGAACGAGCTATTCGGAAGCACACCTCCAGTCGCGGCCATCAACGGTTCAGGCAGGAAGCCATCTGCATCGGGAGGAAGCGGGTTGAACTCAGGCGAGGCCACCAGAAGCAAGCCATCGCCATCAAGTTCGACGTCATCCAGATCCTTCAGGAAGCGGATGACGCCCGGATCGCGTTCCCCGGCGCTCTCGATCACCACCAGCCAGACGTCTTCAAGTTGTGAGTCGGGGCGGCCCCGGATCTCGACGAACTCGCGATGTTCATCAGAGCCGACAGGGTTCACGAGCACCTCGTTCAGGAGCAATGAATCATCGTCTGCTATCTCTACTTTAACCGAAGGCAGGAGGGCATCTCGGTACAGATCAGGGCTCTCGCTGAGCACTTTGTGATCCACGCTTCGTTCCACGATCGCGGGCTGAACGATATCGTTCGGGATCGCTCTCACCCACACCTCGAGTGGGGACTCAGGATTGCTCAGGGATGCCTCGACTGTTGAAGCGTAGGACTGCCGGCCATCAACGCTGATCTGAAGTCCCTCCTCAGCGGTCAGTTCAATCCTGACTGCTGGCGTCACACCCACAGTCAGGCTGAGGCTGTAACTGGCCAACCCGCCGTCCTCCGCCAGAGGCGATGTCCCCTTAAGGTCGGACACTGCAATGCCCGGAATCGTGCTCGCCCCGAAATTGGGAGAGCCAATGTGGTTGAGGGGGGAGGATGCGAGTTCCCGGGGGAAGCTTCTGCTTGGATCCGGAAACAGGAAACTGGAGCCTTCGCCCGTCGCCGCCACTTCTGCTGCTGCCCAATCGCGGGCTTCAATCCCCGTGGTGTTTCCCCTGCGTGCGACGTAGGACGGAGTAAACGGGACAGGGATGATGACTCCGCTTGCTGATGCGTTGACGCCCGGAGGCGTCGATCGACGGAAGTTCGTAAGGCCATATGCGATATCTCCCGCGCCATCGGCGTCCAGCACGCCAATCGAGTCCAGGATTCGCCATCCGGTCCGGACAACCTCGTCGATGCGTCCATCGTCATCGGTGTCCACATCCTGTCCGACAGCCGGGCCGAAGGCTGTTTCGATGAGCAGGAAGGTGGCGGAGGCATTCTCCATGTCCGGCTGAGAGTTCTCGCCCCTGTGTCGAACGAAGCTTCCGGATCCATGGCCCCAGCCTGGTTGGGCTCCGGTTTGGGCGATGACGGATGCGAAGGGGTGGGTTGTGTAGCCGTTGGTGTTCTGGAGCAGGACCAGGAAACCGTTTGGACCGATTCTTCGCCTGCCCAGATCGAACAGGTTTTGAATGACGCCCGGATTGCCCGTTGCATCACCCTCCAACGCGATCAGAAAGGTACCTTCCGGCAGTCTGGAGTTCGGTATGCCCCTGATCTCGATGTATTCGTGGGGGGAATCCTGGCCTGGAGGATTGAAGAAGAGCTCGCTGATGTAGGCGGATTCCTGGGTTTGTGCGGCCGTGGTGCTGAAGCAAAGGAGCAGAAGCCCCTTGAGAGCCCTGAGAAGCAGGCATACTAAGGGGCGCGATGAACGACTACGACTGCTTGCAGGCACGAACAAAGCTCCAGGGTGTGAATCGGGAGAATCATACCCGGGGTTAATCCTGAAAGGGCGATCTCAAGGGACCTGGCAGATCAGAGAATGTCCGGTTCACCCATGATCGGAGTATTGTCAACGCTGCTGGTCCCGCCAGCGAGGAGCATTTCCCCGCTGATCGCATAGCCCGGGACGATTCGATCCAGCTGCTGCTGGGTGGAACCGAGATGCCCTCGAATGATTCTCCCGAGAACAGAACGATAGTCGTAGGCCCGTTTGAGATATCGATTGGAGACGCCGAACATCGAGCCGTCCCCGATCGCCTGATCCTCGGGGCCCGTGATCCACTTCACACGATCATTCGGATGGCAACCGAAGATGCCGGAGCGGGACGCTGTGTATCCCTTCACGGAACCTCCAGCCACCCACATCACTCCAGCCTCGGCGTGATCCGTACCACCGTCGTCGTTGTCCTGCGTGGTGCGTCCAAACTCCGTCAAAGTCACGACAACGACATCCTTCCAGGCTGCCTTGTCGGCATAACGGGTGAAATACTTTCGCAATGCATACATCGCCCAGCCAATCCGGCGCTGGAGGTTTGCGTGCTGGCCCGTCGCTCCCCCTTGAGTCGAATGAGTGTCAAACCCGTCGAGCTGTGTTCCTGCGACGATGGCGTCAGTCTTGTTAAGGATGATCGCTGAAGCCTTGAGGTTGTTGAAGAACTCCTCCGAAGTGCCATCGGGAGGAACCACATACTTGGCTGCATCGCGACCTCCACCCGGTCTTGTCCAGCCTCCATTGATGGCAGGTTCAGTCGGGAAGAGGTAGTAGCCCTGATTCCCATTGGCGTTGAACCAGGCCGTGTCGCCGTCCGTCGCAATGTCGTCGCGGAAGGTGTTTCCCTCGTCGCTGAAGTTGGGCTGAAGCCCCTCGAATATCTCCAGGGTGTTGGCGAAGTTCTCGTACTGCAGCCGGAGCATGTCGCGATTCTTTCGACTCGGTCCGGGTTGAGCATTGAGCTCCCGGAGGAACGCGACGCTCTTGTCTTTCCCAGTGATGCTTGGCAACCCCAGGAGAGAATAGCGATCGGTGTCGGTGAGGTTGGTCATTGCCGCCTCGCTCCCACGCAGAAGGAGAGGCAGTGCTCTTTGAACCGAGACTCCTGTGAGAGGGGATGTATTCGCAAGCCCCGACTCCAACATGGTGCGATAGAAGATGCCGTCGCGCACCTGGTTGCTGTAGGGCGCTCCGGTCTCCCAGAAGTTTTGTGAGTCGAAGTGGGAACGCGACTGCCTTGGATAGCCCACTCTGTGGATCATGCACAGCTGCCCATCGTTGTAGAGCGGGGCGAGAAACTTGAGCGACGGGTGGAGAGCCGCGAAACCGTTACCGAGCTTGATGGCCTGCGCGTACGAATACACGGCGTCATTGGTGGTTCGTTCCGTGCCGGCTCCATC
>VHDG01000200.1 GCA_016871475.1 Verrucomicrobiota bacterium | reverse complement strand
TCGAACAGCTGTTCATACACCTTCTGGCGCTGCCGGAACATGGCCGGCAGCGAGCAGAAGACTTGCCACAAGAGCAGGAGGATCTCACCGATGCTTTGAAACATAGATTACCGTTGCTGAGTGGACCCGGTACCGGAGACGTCAGTCACGGGTTGGGAAGGTTCGGTCCCCGTGGTCGGAACCTGCTTCGCAGGCCTCGATTTCGGAAGGGGAATGAAAAACAACCGGGTCCGCTTCCCGTCTCGGCCCGTCTGATACTGGAAGAGACCAAACATGATCGAGCACTTTTTGGAGGCTGGCGTTTTTTCCATCCGGTAGAGGTTCCAGAGCAGTGACTGACTGGAGGCGCCGGTTTTGGGGTTCTTTTCACCCCTCCAGATGGACCACACGGGAGCCCAGTCCCGCTCCATGCTCTTATTGTTCGGCAGCATGGCCTCTATCGGAGCGAGGAACTGCAGGCGGCTTCGGCCCTGGAAATCCTTCTTGTAGAAAAACAATGGCCACGCAGCCCTGCGCTTCATGCTCTCCCCCGTGTCAACGTTGCGATCGTCAAGCTGGGTGTACGCGTAGAAGAAGATCCTGAACGAATCCCGTTCAAAAGGGGCTGCACGGATATCCGTCGATTTATAGACAGGCCAGAGGTAGAAGCCGGTGGTCTTCGTGGGCGTCCTGGCTTCACTGAATAACGGCCAGACCCGGTTTGCATGCTTTCCAGGGCCTCGGGCGAACACCACCAAAGGCCAGGGCGCATTCCATTCGCGATACTGTTTCTCCCGATCCTCAGTGAATCGGAACCCCAGCGGCCAAGGAAAGGCGGTGGAGTCGCGCAAGGGCGATCGCTCGACGCTGAACACCGGAAGGAATGCCGTGGACCGAAGCTCATTCGTCGATCCAATTCCTGTTCTTTCCTTAAAGAAAAAGGGCCAGGCGGCGAAAAACTTTTGATGCCCCGGCACACTTTCAGTGTCCCCCCAGTTGTTCACACGTTCCGTGACAGGTTTTCGTTCCACCCCGGTCACCGGCCAGAACTGCCAGCCCCGGACACCCCCGCCGTGTCTCAGATGAAAAAATGGGAATAGATAGTTCTCCGTCCATACGTCCCGCTTTCGACTCTTGGCATAGAGCGGCATCAGAACGAACCTGACCTCATCCCGGAAGAACCGGTTCTTGAGCGTGCCGTAGATCGGCACCAGAGCACGGTATTGGTTCGTCGGATTCTCGGATCGCTGCTGAAAATAAAACGGGAACAACGTGAAGCGTCCTTTCGTACTCTCATCGATCGATTGTCCGCCGGAAAAGTTGAACCACTGAAACAGCTGCCACTGCTTCTCAGTGCCGAAGCGATCGTAAGTCAATAATGGATAAAGAATGTCCAGTTCGGTGGAATCAACTCCGGCGTCCGTGGTCCATGTGATCAAGGGCGGGATACCCCATCCACGCTCCTCTTCCCGCTCCTGTCGGAAATAAAGCGGCCCCAACCATTCCTCGCGCTTCCCGCGATCGAGCGTCAGCTCGAGTCGATCGAAAAGTGGACCCGCCGACAGCCCGCGATCCTCCGTGTTTTCCGTCGCAAATGATCCGTAATAAAACGACGCAAATACCACGAATACAATCGCTTGCGATGTTTTTATATGAGTCGTTAGGCTCAAGGTCGGACGAATTCGTGTCAGAACGGCCGAGAGCTGGTTTTCGATATGCTTAAAGCCCATTCGTGTGAGGGTTAAGTGGGGGGGATTGAATAAGGGGTTTGACTTTCAAGGTGGAATGAATAGTTTTTGCGGCGCGATTGAGGTATTTAGCCTCGGTTCCTCCCGACCCAGTGTGCACAGTGCATTGTCACACTGGGTTTTTTCTTCTTAGGGTCCATCCGGTTTTTTCCAAGAGGTCGAGCAGTGCAGGGAGAAAGGCAAGCCCGGCGATCATGCAGGAGCCGACACCGACTGACATGATCACCCCCAGGCTCTCGATGCCTTGGTGTTTGGCAAGCATCAGGCTGCCGAAGCCCGCGATGGTCGTGAGGCCTGAGACCAAAACGGCTTTCCCGGTGCTTCGAGCCAGAATGCTTGGGTTGTTCTCCTCTGCATAGCGATTGATGATGTGGATTCCGTTGGTCACTCCGATGCCCACCAACAGCGGAAGTGTCATGATGTTGGCCGGGTTGAAGTCGATGCCAAAGGAGCCCATGATCCCCAGCATCCAGACAGCCCCGATAAAGACCGGGAGCAGGGCCAGCAACATGCAGATCAGACGTCGAAAGTGGGCGAGTATCAGCAGTGCAATGGCCGCAAGCGAATACCAGGCAGCCTCAACAAAGCTATCCTTCAGCAGCGTGGTGTATTCCAGAAGCTGCACAGGGGTTCCGGTGGCATCAGGAACGATTGTTCGCAGATCCCGGACGAAGTCTTCCTGGGATTTCCGTTCCCAAATGTTGTGTTTCGGATAGACCTGCAACAGATACTTTCCAGATACACCGATGAAACGCTCGCGCAGCTCCTTCGGCAACATCTCCGCCGACACCCGGGAGGCCGTCGATTGATTCTTCAAGAGTCCAAATGTCTGCTGGACGTCATCCAGGAGCGCGGTTTGATAGCTGGCCAGGCGCCGGCTGACCGCTCCCGGTTCCCCGCGCCTTGTTTCGTCAATCAGGTCCTTGACCTTCTCCCGCAGCGCAGAGAGTTCGGCATGGATCTTAGGCCGTTCCACAAGTGTGGCATCCATCCCCAGGGTCAGATAGCCGTGCAGCGAGAACAAAGTCGAATTCAGCTCTTTTAGATCCACTGGATTCTTATCCGCTGGCCGGAACTGGAGCGTGGACAGCAGGGACTTTATCTCCCGGATAAGGGGCAATCGGGGACCTGTGTCAGATGCCAGAAGGGGCACGATGCTGTCCACGGATGAAACTGTGCTCAGTGCCTCCAGCTTCGTTTGCAGTTGCAGGGCCTCAGATTCCGAGTTCGCGACGATGGCGCCGTAGAGGACGGACCTCGTGGACGAGTTGATCAGCTTGTCCTGATAGATCACCGCCGCCAAGCCGTCGCTCTGCATGTTTAAGAGGTTGTAATCGAAGCTGACACTCTGACCGCGGTGCCAGCTCCAACCACATAAGGCCAGGGTTATTCCCGCGACGACCCAGGGGTGCCGGAGCCAGAGCTGTTCCAGGCGGGCACGTCGGTCGTATTCCGCCAGGTCAGCTGTTCGCAGTACATCCCCCTTTTCCTGATCGATCACATTCTGTGTTCCACGCAGGAGCAGCGCCGGGAGCATGGTCATCATGGGGATCAAACCGAGCAGCATCCCGCCTCCACAGATGATTCCCATCTCCCGAATACCCTGGAAGTCGGTGAAGGACATCGCGAAAAACGCCCCTGCGGTTGTCAGGGCGCCCGTGAAGATTCCCACCCCCGTGTTAACCATGGCTTTTTCAAGCGCCACCTGGTTTGTTTTGCCCCGGCGCAGTTCCTCCTCGTAACGGGTGATGAGGTGAACGCCGAAGTCGATCGCCAGGCCGATCAGGATCGGGAAGAACGTGATCGTCAGAATGTTCAAGTGGCCGATCACCAAGGTGGTGAAACCAATGGTGTAGGCCAGGCTGGCGAGCAGACAGAACGTGGCTTTCAGCGGGCGTCCGGTCTCGTGGTAGCCGTAAACAAAAATCAGGGCGACAGCCAGGAGCGATACGATGGTTGCCAGAGTGCTGTCTTCCTGCGACTGCCGCATCTCGTCCACCTCAAGCACCGGTTCGCCCGTCAACCCCACATTCAAACCAGGCACCTCTATCTGCGTCTTGGCGATGTAGCCGCGAAGAGCACGAATGGCTGCCGAGGTGACATCGTCCGAGGTCGCTTTTGCGACCAGCACGAAAATCCGCCCCTCTCCCATGGTCACGTACATCTGCTTGATGGCGTCGGCTCCTCCCTCGAAGAGCGATGTCACGCCAGGCGAAGGCGGATCTCCCGCGCGCCGGAGGCTGTCTGTTGCGAGACCCACGATGCGGGTCAGCGCCGGTAGCGCGCGGGCCAGTTGTTCACCCTCCTCCTCACCGCCCTTGCGTGAGGATCGAAACTGCCGGTTGACCTCTGCGAAGAGGCTTACGAGGTTCGTGGCCTGGGTGAATCTCCGAATGACCGGGGCGAACGTCTCCAGCTGATCCCGAAGCGAGATCAGGGAGTTGGTGGGAGCCAGGACCAGCGCGTTCTCTCCGAGCATGGAGAGGTCGCGTCGATAGAACACACTCGTGAACAGATTCGTCTCGTTCTGGAGATACGCGCCCAATCGTTCGATAAACTGCCGGTTCTTCTCGAGGTTCTCGCTTTCCGCCACGACCACCAGGTCATCCTGGACGGGGAACTCGGTGCGAAACGCCTTGAACAGGGCGTGATATTGCTTGTCCGCACCCACCAGGGCATCCCGCTTCGTGTTGAACTGAAGGTTCGTCGCTGAGTACCAGACCGTCAGTGCCATCAGAGCCATCTGCGGAAACAGGAACCATCCCGGGCGGCGGTAGATGGCATCTGCCAAGAGCTTCAGGCAGCGGGCGGCGAACGATGGTTTTGCCTCACTCATCCTTGTGGCGGGGGGGCTCCTGAATCTGGGACATGGAGGACGGGTTATGAACCGAATTCCGCGTTGGAATAGACGTCTTTCACATCGTCATGATCCTCCAGGAGATCGATGAGCCGGGTCACGGAGTTTCTGGCGGAGTCCTCTGTGATCGGAACGGTGAGCGTGGGAAGGTAGGTGACTTCAGCGGCGGCACAATGGATGCCCTGTGCCTCGACGCTCTTGTGCACCTGCTCAAAGTGCGAAGGGTCCGTGAGGATCTCAAACCCGTGCTCGTCGGTCCTGAAATCCTCGGCGCCGGATTCAAGCGCCAGTTCCATGAGCTTCTCCTCGGAGGCAGCCTCCTTGCCGACGATGATCTGGCCCTTGCGCTGAAACAGCCGCGAGACCGCCCCTGCGGTCGCGATGCTGCCGCCGTTCTTGCTCAGCAATGAGCGAATCTCCGCGGCAGTGCGATTGCGATTGTCCGTGCTGAGTTCGACCAGCATTGCAACCCCGTTCGGGCCGAACACCTCATAGCTCAGGTCTTCATAGACGATGGGCTCACCTCCGCCAGTGGCTTTCTTGATCGCCCGGTCGATGTTGTCGTTGGGCATGTTTGCCGCCCGTGACTTGAGCAGCACCATCCGCAGGCGGGGGTTCATCGAGGGATCACCTCCGCCGATCTTGGCGGCGATGGTGATCTCTTTGCTGAGTTTGGCGAAGATCTTGGCCCGTTTGGCGTCGATGGCGCCTTTGAAGTGTTTGACCTTCGCCCATTTACTGTGTCCAGCCATAGATGATTGCCGATGCTTGGGCTGAAGAATGCAAGGCTCCCGGTTATTTCCAACAGCAAAATCCGCACAGCGCGCTCACCTGCTTTGCGCTCCGATGCGGTAGAGGTTCTCGGCTCCACGGATGTAGATGGCCGCGTCATCGATCGCGTAACTCGCCAGCGTTCGCTCGCCCAGCTCGTTCTTCGCCAGCAGTTCGAATTGCTTCCCAACCTTCACCACGTAGCCCATCCCCTCCTCGTTCTGAAAATAGATGCGGCCTTCCGCCACCACGGGTGATGCTGAGAAACCGCCTCCCAATCGTTCGTTCCAGTGGATCGTCCCACTCCGCGCATCTGCACAGGTCGCAATCCCCGCGTCGGATACGAAATACACCTCGTCCCCCACCACCAGAGCGGAGGGTGTGCTGGGTGCCCCGCGCTTGGTCTCCCAAGCGACGTGCGTCTGGGTGACATCCCCAGTCCCACCCGGACGGATGGCCAACAGCTTGGGAAAGTCGTAGTCGGTGTTCACAAACAGCAGTCCGTGTGCAAACACCGGCCTTGGGACCACGGAGAAACCATTGATCGTGTCCACCCGCCAAAGTTCCCGGCCAGTCACGGGATCATAGGAATAACACCCGCCCGGCCCTGGACTGATGAGTTCATGGCGTCCGTTGTGCTCTATGTGAAGAGGAGTGCTGAACGCGAACTTCTTGGGCGCTGAAGGATGATTGCGCGGGGTTTTCCAAACGACGTCACCCGTCTTTGCATCCAGGGCCACCACGATCGGGTCGGAGAGTCCGTCGCAGCTGAAGATCAGCCGGTCTTTCACCAAAGCCGGGGATCCCCCATTTCCATGAACCGGCGGGTACTTGATGGAGTTTTGTCTCCAAAGAACCCGTCCTTTGAGATCAAGGCAGGCGGTGCCCAAATGACCAAAGTGCACATAAAGCTTGTCGTTGCGGACAATGGGGGTAGGGCTGGCATAGCTGTTTTTCCGATGCAGCCCCGCCCCATCCTCGGGCGTGAAGACATTCGTGCTCCAGATTCCCTTGGCCGTCCTGGCATCGAGACACAGCACCTGGAGCTCAAGTCCCTTGATGCCCGCGCCCGAAAGCGCCGTGGTCAGGTAAAGGCGATCCTTGATCAACACCGGCGAAGACCATCCCATTCCTGCAATCGGTGTTTTCCAGGCGATGTTGTTGGTGGCGCTCCATTGCACCGGCAGGTTCTTCGCCGGGGAGTGGCCCTGTCCGGTGGGGCCCCGAAACTCGGGCCAGTCACTGGCGTTGGAAACAGCCGGTATCAGGAGCGATGCGATGGCGAGGACCCAGGGGTGTCGCCCGGTGAAGCTGATCAGTCGGCTGGAGTTGTGTTGTTGATGCATCATGGGCGCGGAGCATAAGCAGGAACTTTTGTCCGCGCCAGCTTTCGTAAAAAAAGCGCTTCATTTAATTCCAGGCAGGGGAGTAAATGTCAGCCGTTCGCGCGTTTGGCGGGCCCATAGCTCAGCGGTTAGAGCAGACGACTCATAATCGTTTGGTCCTCGGTTCAAATCCGAGTGGGCCCACCACCCCAGACTCGCATCCGGTTCCCTGCACCAAATGAAAGAAATAATGCCGTCGCCGCCTGCCATCGAACGACAGGCGCACAAGTCCATTCAGGAGCTCTTCCATAAGCACGTGATGCCCACCTACGGGCGTTTCGATCTGGTGCTGGAACGTGGTGAGGGCAGCTGGTTGTATGATGTGAACGGCCGGCGCTACCTCGATCTCGGCGGAGGGATCGCCGTTTGTTCGTTGGGTCACGCGAATCCCGACGTCACCGTCGCGTTGATCGAA
>VHDG01000199.1 GCA_016871475.1 Verrucomicrobiota bacterium | reverse complement strand
TTTACAAACCGGCACTAAGGAATATTTCTGCCCTTGTATTGCTCAGAATCCACCCCCCTTGCTGAGATGTTTGTTCGCAAACTGAATAAAAACTTTCCAGTCCCCCGCCGTCATGGAGTGTTTGCCCGCTCGAATGTAATACCCCAGCCGCCCCCCGCTTAACTCCCCTAAAGGTGGCAGCGTCATCGTATCCAGCCCGTTCACCCCAATGAACCGATAAACTGGATCGGCCGCAACCAACATGTCGAACTGACCCCTCGGGTTTGCCCATTCGTCTTCCTGGGCATTCGACATCAGCACGGGGCGTGGAGCGCAGAGGGCGACCAGGCAATGTTGATCGAAGGGCAGGCGTGCGGTGTCTTTGTTGAACTTCTTGAACTCAGCGTTGAACCAATGGGGGAAGGCTGTGTTGATTCGCTCGACGGATTCACCGATCTGCCCACGGCTTGGAGCGGTGCCTCCGCATCCAGCTTGATGGGGAATGGCCAGGGCGATGCGTTCATCCATCGCAGCCGCGAGCAGGGCAGTCTTGCCGTTCCTGCTGTGGCCAACGGCCGCTATTCGCGATCCATCGATGTCCGGATCGCGTGTGAGGTAGTCCACGCACCGGTGAAATCCCCAGGCCCAGGCGGCAATGGTGCCTCGGTTCGCCGGTTCTGCGATCTTCGCGTCTCTCCATTCCTCCGCCAGCCACGCATAGACCCCATCGGAGACGTCCTTCCGGTCGGCATCGATGTCATTGGTACAAAAAGTGGCGAGAGCATAACCCGAAGAGATGATTTCATCCACGGGCCAGTCGGCGGACTGGGAGCCGCGGCTCGCCTCGGTGCTCCTGCCATCGGCACATCCTTTGCAGCTATTGTAGAACCAGCCTGGGTTGAGGGGGATTCGGGGATCGGCCAGGACCGCATGATTCCCGCAGAAGTTCATGGCGAGGAATACCGGGACGGGACCTCGGCGTTGGTTCGGGACCAGCATCATCAGCTGGATCCTGGGCGCCTTCCCGTCTCCCGTTTGGATTTCAACGAGCTTGAGCGAAGCCTTGCCCTGTAATGCATTGGCGAACACGCCGTGGTTATGGAATTGGGTTCGGCGCGGCGTGGGGGGTAAAAAGCCATACATGTAGTGTTGAAACAGTTTCTTCAGCTCCGGCCGCCTGCGTTGCTCCCACTGCTGTGGAGACTGAACCTCTGAACCATCCCAGTGGAGGAGGGGGTTCGGGAGATTTGCGTGAGCGGGCAGAGCCGAGGCGTCCGGCCAGGCGTGGGCAGGCCGATGGGAAGCACAACTAGACATAAGCAGGGCGGTTGTCGCGGCAAGACACGGCAGGATTCTAGGCATGGACATGCTCCGGACGCTATTTCGCCGTGCGCCATCGGGCAAAGTTTTTCTTCCTTTGCCATGGCTCGTTTTGATATCGAATTCGGGTGATCAGCGTCCTTCGATTTCTCTCAGTTGCCTGCATCCTTATTCTTGCAGCCACACCGGCTCGTGCAGCGGATTCCTATGAGCTATTGGACGGGCAAGTGATCAATGGCCCCCCGGCCAGCTTCACGAAGGACGGAGTGGCGTTTCGAGAGGCTTCCGGTGACCAGGGACCTCGCATCGGCTACACCAATCTGACTCAGGCCGCCCTCCAGGAGCTGGCCAAGAACCCCAAAGGCAAGAGACATGTTGAACCCTTTCTGGAGGAACCGCTGGTTGCCTCAGCGATGAAAGGTCGGCCCGCTTATGAGCTGAAGCCTCATGAGAAAATCGACCGTCCAGACCCCAAAGGCGGCCTTTCCAGCATGGCGGGCTCAGGACTCGGTGTTCTCTTGTTGCTGTTACTTTACGCGGCGAACCTTTTCTCCGCCTACGAGGTGGGTGTCTTTCGGAACTATTCCCCCTGGATGGTTCTGGGCATTTCGTTCGTCCTGCCAGTGATCACGCAGATCGTGTTCTTGTGTCTTCCCACTTATGTTCCCAAGGCCGCTGGCGAAGTGGTGGATGCCACCGGGGCATTCGTCCCAGGTTTTGCCGTGACGGGATCAAATCAACCTGCTGCGCAGGCGGCGGCGGCGATTCAGGCTGCCGAGGCCGCTGCGTTTCCTCGTTACAAGCGTGGCGAATTCACTTTCAACAAACGGTTTTTTGAAACCAAGCTTTCGGGCTTTTTCGGGATCCGACCGTCCGATGCTGAGAAAGGCCTGGTATTCTCTGCAAAGACCTCCAAAGGGCAACTTGTATGCAACAGGGTGGTCCGAGTCACACCGGGCGAAGCCGTCCTTCAGGTCTTGCGCGGACCGACGATGGAAGAAGTAGGCGTGCCGTACGCAGACTTTGTAGAAATCGAAATTCAACAACGCGCCTGAGCATCTGAGCAAATCGAAGCTAGATCCGCACACCCACAAGCCCGCCCCCATGACTTTCAAGACGATACTACTTTTCGGTGCGCCAGGCTCCGGCAAGGGCACACAAGGCAAGATCCTTGGCAGCATTCCAGGCTTCTTCCATTTCGCCTGTGGAGATGCCTTTCGCAACCTGCGTATCGATGATCCCCTTGGCCGCACCTTCATCGAGTATTCAAGCAAAGGCCAGCTGGTGCCTGACGGGACAACGATCGAGCTCTGGCAACGCAACATCAAGGCATCGACTTCCAACGGCAGTTTCCATCCCGAGCGCGACATCCTCGTCCTGGACGGCATACCACGAAATCCAAGCCAGGCGGAGATGCTCAAGCACACTCTGGATGTCCGAGCGGTTTTCCACCTCACTTGTTCGAACATGAACAAGATGGTTGAGCGTCTGCAGCGACGCGCCCTTCGTGACAACCGCCTCGACGATGCTCACCTGGAGGTCATCCACAAGCGTCTTCAGACCTATGAGCAGGAGACCAAACCGGTCCTCGACTACTACGGACCGAAACTCGTCCACGATGTGGACTCTTCAGAGTCCCCCATGGACGTCCTGCGCCGCATCCTCAATCTTGTCGCAGAATGCGGGGTTCGCGAAAAAGGCTGAGCCGCCTGCATGGTCGCGGATGCGAGGTCCGCTCCCGGAGATCAGGGGGATGGACCTTTTCAGGACAGGTCTTGACGACCCCAGGTTGGTTACCGTGACTGCCTGACGCGGACCGTGTAGTTCTTCGCCTTGTCGTTCATCGATACGAAACGGATTCCTTCAATGGCGTTCTCGGTCAGCATCACGATCTGGAACGGGGTCTGGTCCACGGCGAAGTGTTGTTCATCCTTGAACACACAGTCCACTTGAACCTCGATGCGTCGATTCTCGCGGTTCCTAAGGTTGGCAACCACCTCGAGCCTCCCGTCCTCCAAACGTCGCTCCTGCAACCCCGAGCAAGTCACGGATCGCTGAGTCCCTGGATCAAGCAAAACGAACTTTGCGTTTGTCTCCTGATTGTACTTGTTGGCGTTCTTGGGGAGGTAGGCTCCTCCGCCGCCGCATCCGGACACGGCAAGGGCCACACTGGCGGCGAGGGTCACAAGAGTCAGTTTCTTCATAAGTTTTGGGGCGTGGCCGATTGATCACTCACAAAGACCACCTTGTCCCGGCCAGCAGGAGGAACGGTGATCTGAAGTTGCTTGGAAAAAGTGGCGACAGGTTTACGTGCAGCATCCAGAAACTCCACGGAGACCGAATGCCGGCCTTCGGGAAGCCGGATCGCCGCAAAGGTCAGGAACAGGGGGAGATTATCCCACGCGCGGGTGTCGGCCTCCGGCTTTGTGACGGCGCTGAAGATCTTGCTCACCAGCCCCGCCGCAAGCAGACCGAATGCGGCCTCCTCGTTGTCACGGGATGTGGCACCCACCACCGCTCCACTGATGATCGCCGCGTCCCCAATCGCGTCGGTGGATCGCTTGACATCCGCCTTCCTCTCGAGGATCCGATCCATCGCCCGCCCGCCCCGGGTTGTGGCCTGGAAGTTCAGGTCGTCATAAGGGCCGGCTTCGACATCATAGTTGCCAGCTCTTATCCGTACGCTTTGAACAGGGGAGTTGCCGAGGCGGTATTGTAGAAGCTCTCCGTACTCCCCACCCGCCACCTTTGCCGGTCCCATTCCAAACTCGACGAAGAACAATACATTCGCTTCCTTGTCGTAAGCGGGGGGGATTGCGATGCGCGGCCTCGCGGTCGCACGTTTAAACGCATCAGCACCATCAGCGCCGAGTTTCAGCGACGCCAACCCGTCGAGGTAGTCCATGATCACATAGTCTCCAGAGAAGGACTCGGCTTTCAAATCACTGTCGGCCAGCTGAGCGCTCCGAAAGCAGGCACGTGCGTTGTCCGGCTCTCCATCCATCCAATAAAGGATGCCTCGGTAATAGAACGCCATGGCGCGTTCATAAGGCTCGCCATAAAAGGTCTTCTTCGACTCCCGATAGAAAGCACTCCGAGCTTTGCTGGCGGTTCGGTCCCGGCCGAGCATGCCGTTCAGGCGATCAACCGCTTCGTCCAGAAAACGCTTGGCATCCGAATACTGACCTCGCCTCATGGCCGCCGCCGCTCCCCGGTATCCCCAAAGCAGCCGGTCCTCAGGTTTACCGGCTTCCATCATCCGATGTCCGTCGGCGATTGGGTCGCCTGACAGGCCGGCCACCGGCTTGCCCGTCGAGCTGCTGGAACACCCGGCGAACAGAAAACCGGCCAGCATGCCCCCCACGGCGAGTCTCACTGCCTTCTGGACGCAGCCAAGCCTCATGGTTGTGTGGAAAAGCGGCGCTTCATTCTCGGCCTGATCAGCGATACGCCGCATCTTCGAGGCCCTGCTTTTTGATTTCTGCGACATCCTCCCAAACAATTTCGCTGGTGCGTGCGTCGACCAGCTGAAAGCTGTAGAGGATATAATCGCTGGTGCCGGCCTTGGTTTTCGTCGTAAGCCCCTGGAGCTTGCCTGTCAGGAGAAAATCTCCGCCACGAAACTCCACGACATTCGGATCGGAACTCGAGGTCACCGCCCCGGTTTGCTTCAGTTTGCGCTCGTTCTCCAACGCCGCCATCTGCTCCCGGGCGAGGAATATCATCCGGCCTGCCGACTTGCTGTTCAGCTGGGTCCGTATCCTGGTGAGGAAGATGTCCTTGTTGATGGGGAACCGGGTCTCATTGATCACCGGCTCCAGCACGATTCGGGGTGTGGATGCTGCCGATGCCACCTGCCGGACACCCAGGATGCTGCGCGCCATCTTGTCGGTCACGGCCACCAGGTCCTGTGACTCCACCCCCGTGCCTGCCACGAACCCTCGTTCATCAGCGTTCATTTGGGTGACAGGAATTCCCTTGGGATTTTGCACTCCGGATGCGCACCCCATGAGGAGGAGGGCTAGACATGAGGCGGACGCACAGGCGATCAGGCAGCGGTTCATAGATTTTGAGTTGGGTAGAGTCAAGGAGCAGAGGAGTGGACCCATCCCCAAGCGGGGAGGTGGCCAGAAATTCGGTTTGTTAGTTGCCAGAGCCGACGTTCATAGAACGATCACGCTTTCGACGTGAAAGGCAGTGGTTTATTCGCTAGCCCGAAATCGGGGAAGTGGGAATTTTACAACATTTTGCTGTGCAATAACTTAACTTCGATTGGTCCCCTACTACAGGTCGATATGGCGTTTCAAGGGGGTTCTTGGCGAAGTTTCCCGACACGGAGTCTTAAGCAGTGATGGCTGCCGCGATGGTGGCTCCCATTTCGGTGGTGGTCGTTCGTTTGGCCGCGGGATCCGTGGCGGAGTAGATGTCGCCGGTTCGCAAACCGGAATGAATGGCTGTGGCGACCGCCTTCTCAACGGCTGAGGCGGCTGCCTCCATTCCGAAGGAAAACCGGAGCATCATGGCTGCGGAGAGAATCTGCGCGATAGGGTTAGCGAGATTTTTGCCAGCGATGTCCGGGGCTGTGCCACCAGCGGGCTCATAGAATCCGAACACCCGTTCGCCTGAACCTGCACCCAGGCTCGCGCTGGGCAGCATTCCCAACGAGCCCGCCAACGCCGCGGCTTCGTCGCTGAGGATATCCCCGAACATATTCTCGCAGAGCATGACATCGAACTGGCTGGGCCTGAGCATCAGTTGCATGGCCGCGTTGTCCACGAACATGTGCTCCAGTGCGACGTCGCCATAGCTCTTTCCAACTCGCGTCACGACTTCGCGCCACAAAACGCCGTTCTCCAGCACGTTGGCTTTGTCGATGCTCGTGACTCTCTTTCTTCGAAGCCGGGCTGCCTTGAATGCCACATGGGCGATCCGCTCAATCTCGGGGGTGGTGTAAACCATCGTGTCGATGGCTCGATGGACGCCTTCTGACACGAGCTCGGTTTTTTTGGGCTGTCCGAAATACATTCCGCCCGTGAGTTCGCGCACAACCAGAACGTCGATCCCTCCTGCCTGGCGATCCGCGTTCAGCGGGCAGGCATGAGCGAGGGGAGCATGGAGTTTCACAGGTCTGAGATTGGCGTAGAGACCGAACTCCTTCCGGATGCGCAGCAAGGCAGCGCGCTCCGGCCGTTCCTCCTTCGGGATTGTTGGATCTCGATCCGGCAAACCCACCGATCCGAAGAGAATCGCGTCTGAGCTCTTGCAGAGCGCGAGCGTAGAATCGGGAAGAGCTTTGCCAGCGGCATCTATTCCAGCCCAACCGACCGGCGCTTCAGAAATAGCGAACGAGGCGTTGAAAGGTTTTTCAATCGCACGAAGAACCAAAATAGCTTGGCGCATGACTTCGGGCCCGATGCCGTCGCCGGCCAGCGCTGCGATCTTGAAAGTCTGTATAGGCATAAATGAGCTGATCCCGGGGTTCCGGGTGCGGCAGATGTTAGGAAAGATTGCCGGGGAGGAAAGCGGATTATCCGAGGATTCTTCGCCTGGAAGCAGGTCAAGTCAGGTTTCGTTCTGTTCAATGCCAAGGTTTTGCCTATGTTCCCTCCATGCGCACTGCCATTTATCCGGGCACTTTTGATCCTATTACCAACGGGCACCTGGACCTGATCCAGAGGGCCGCCCGATTGTTTGACCGAGTGATCGTGGCCGTCGCATCCAATGAGGCAAAGGGCCCCCTGTTCACAACAAAAGAACGTCGAGACCTCGCTCAAACGAGCGTCAGCCACATCAGCAATGTTGAGGTGGATACATTCGATGGCCTTTTGGTCGATTATGTACATCGACGCTCTGGACAGGTCATCG
>VHDG01000198.1 GCA_016871475.1 Verrucomicrobiota bacterium | reverse complement strand
TCAACCTCACTCCGAGGATGTTTTGTGAAACACCGGCAGTGGTTGGAAGCGCGTTGATCCAATGGCTGAGAACATCTCAAGCCTCTCCGGTTCCGACTCTCCTGGAACGAAAGCCCCGGCATGGGAGAGGCTTTTTCCTGATCGAGCTCACGCGTTTGAAGTCGGGACGACTCGAGGTGATGGGACATTCTTCAGTCACCGTGAAGACTCAAACGCGCTTCTCGCCGAGCGCAGTCGGTGGTTGGTCGAGAGTCCGGCGAAGTATGCGATGGCGCTGCCTGGTTCGATGGATGTCATTCAGGAATCCGCTGAGTTCTTTGGTGGTCTGCCGAGGAGAGGAGACGTCAGCCTTTCGTTGCAATTCTCAGATCCGGGTTCGGTGTGTGCTCAGATCGGCTCGCAAGTTGAGCCGGACTGGTTGCTCATGGCTCCCAGCAAGGGATCGCCCGTCTTCGCGGCGGGTTGCGTTTGCTTCCCCTCGTTCTGGAGCCCTGAAGAGAAGCTTGGGAAGCTCATGCAGGAGATCCATGGCCCCGTCCCTGGACTGAATGACCAGCTCGGCCGGGCAGTGGACGCCTTTCTCGATCGCTTGAAGCCAGGGGTGGACTGGGAACGGTGGAACTGGGGGATGTCAGCATCGGCTGAGCGTAATGCCCACCCTGATCGACGTCTGCCCAGGTTGGGCCAGGAGATCTCTGAGGGGTCCGTCTGGATTCGCGTGGAGCATCAGGCGTTGAGACGGCTTCCCCGCACGGGCGCCATCCTGTTTGGGATTCGGGTCTCGATCCATCCGATCGCTGTGATTCTCGAATCGACGGTTCTGAAGACGCGGGTGAGACATCAGTTGGAAACGATGGACGAGGCAATAGCTGCGTACAAGGGGCTGGCCACTGCACGCCCTGGTCTGCTTCGTCTGCTGGGGGCTTGAGCTTCGATCTGCTTCGCCTACTGCAGGGGTTGAATCCAAGGTTGGACCCACGCCATCTCCTTCTCGCTGGGATCCTTCGCATCTTTTTTGGGAAAGGATGAGATGATCGTTGCCCTGACATACAGTTCATCTCCCTTCAGTGTGTAGGAAGCGGTAGGGCCTTGGGATTCCTGGAGCACGTTGCCAATCTCGGGGCGATAGCGTCGGGTCGTGGGGTAGGGACGACCGTCCTTTGCGATAATGGGTTCGCTGGAGGGGTTGAAACGCTTCGGTGTTCCAATGAACCGGATGGTGAGAGTTTCCCCCGGGCGAGGTTTCGCGGCAACCGTCAGAGTGCGGTTCAGGCGTGTTACGTCCTCAAGCTCCACGCCACTGGAGCTGTAGAAATCTCCGCGCTCCATGGCGGGAATGAGATCATTGGGATCGAGGCGCAAGGCGCGCACAATGACCCACCCGCGGCCTGGGTTGCTTTGTTCAGGGGAGTAGATGTGGTAGCGATGACTGTCGTCCACAGCCAGTCCATAGAGCGGGCCAAGTTTGGTTTGGGTGAGTCTGAAGCTGAGTGCGATGTCCCACATGGCTTCGGTTCCCTGGCGGGTTCCGTCTCCGAAGTTGTGCACCTCCGGATGTCCATTATAGACCTCAAAGAAGATGCCTCCCCGCAGGCGCATCAGATCTTCAGCCGTGATGGCCCAGCCGAAGTTTGGGTGATTCACGTGGGGCAAAATGGGTTGGCGTGTCGCCTGGCGTTGCGCATAGACGGCATCGAATGATCTCTGCAGCACATCCAGCACACTGAGTCCGTTCGGCGGAGCGATGGGATGTTTGAGATTTGCTGCGTTGACGTGGACAGGCCAGATGGAATAGCGGGCAGTGATCTCAGTCGCCGGAATCAACAGGAATCGGCCGGGTTCTTCGAGGAGCGGTCGGAACTCGGCCAGGGTCTTCAACCGGACCTGCGAGACGGGACCGACCCATCGACGGGCGAGCCAGTTTGTTCCAAACCGCTTTTCGCAACGTGAGAGGGGAGCTGCGCCCTCTTTGAGACTGCCCACGTTGATCCACTTTTCTCCGGTTTGGATGAGATTGTGGTCTGAGAGCGCGAGGAAGTGATAACCCTTGGATTTGTACCAATCGGCGATCATCTCCGGGAAATCATCTCCATCACTCCATAGCGAATGAGTGTGCAGATTTCCCTTCCACCACTTTGGGCCGGGCGATGACGAGGCTGCTCCAGAGTTGCTGCCCTGTAGCAGAAGCAGGCACAAGAGCATGCTGGCCCAACGCAAAAGAGGGTGGGGAGGGAGGATGCTTGCTGCAAAGTCCCTTGCGAAGGTCCGCACCCACGATGTTCTCATCCTAGCGGCTCCTTGCCAGTGAGACGCAGACGATTTCCTTGTCGTTTCGTGCATAGATGAATTGGTTTGCGAAAGCAGGATGGGACCAGACGACATTTCGTCCTGCATCACGGTTGTCAGGATCGATGAGTCTTGCCCGGCTGATCTCCTCGTATCTCTCCGGCGTCAGTCTCGCGATGATCAGATCCCCCTGTTCACTGAAGATAAAGCTGCGATCCCCCTTCTCTCCGTGTTTGATGACGAAGGCGTGTCCCCAGCGTTCCGATTTTCCGCTGGTCGGCGCGAAGGTTTCCCAGACACGGTCCCCTGTAAGGAGTTTGAGGCAGCGGAACTGGCCGTAGCTGCACGGGCTGTAGATGTGGCCATCCTGTATCAGCGGAGTGGCCATCACGCTGTGGAGACCGTCTGTATCCTTCTCGCTCACTTTCTTGCTCTGCCAAACGACGGACGGGGTGTCGGAATCGACGCGAAGCATCAGTGAACCGTTGTAGAAGGTGGTCAGGAACAAGAGATCTCCGGACTTCTGAGGACTGGGGATCGTCATTCCAAAGCGGATGGATGGGAGATGAGGATGGGTCCAGTACACCTTGCCCGTCTCTGGGTCCAGCGAGTTGACGGATTCAGGGTGCCAGAGGATGAGCTGTCGTTTCCCGAAAAAGTTGTAGATCATGGGAGGCGCATAACCTGGCTCTTTTGCTGTAAGGGCACGCCAGAGCTCCTTGCCGGTGTTCTTTTCGTACGCCACAGCCACGCTGCCCTCTCCGCCGGCGAGGCAGATGACTTTGTTGCCATCCACCAGCGGGTGTCCGGCGAACCCCCAGACGGGTGTCTTGATGCCATACTCTTTCTTGAAGTCACGAGACCAGATGACGGTGCCCTTCGCAGCATCCAGGCAGAACAGGTTTCCTTCGCTGCCGAGGGTATAGACCTTTCCCTCGTGAACGGATGGCGTGACGCGCGGGCCAGCGGCGTAGCTCACCGTGTAAGCACAGTCATAGGTATGCTGCCAGAGGAGGATTCCATCTGATTCCTTCAGGCAGAGCACACGTTCCAGGCCTGGGATTTCTCCCCGGCTAAACGCGTTTGCGGGATTCGTTGCCCCAGTCGCAAGCTGCCGGTCCATCACATACACACGACCTTTTGCCACTGCGGGCCCGCTATAGCCTCCGCCGAGCGGAGTCCGCCAGCGATAGGAGAACCCATTTGTGGGAAGCGTCTCTACGATGCCCTTTTCGCGCCAAACGGCGTCCCGATAAGTGCCGAGCCACTGAGGCCAGTCAGCTGCTCCAAGTGGGGCCACCGCGACCAGAATCAGGATCAAGAAGAGCGCTGCAGGGTGGGGGGATGAGCGATGAATCATATGAGGGCGCTGGATGCGATGTTGATCAGAGGATGCCAGGGTCAGTGAATTCCGGCCGGACTGCTCGCTTTCGTCTTGCTCAGGAGTCGTATGGACCCGATGCGCATGGATTTGTCGATGGCTTTGCACATGTCGTAGATCGTCAACGCAGCCACGCTTACCGCGGTGAGTGCTTCCATTTCGACGCCGGTGCCTGCCCGGATGCGCGCGGTGGATGTGATCACTATTCGATCCCTGGACGATGGTATTTCGAACTCCACCTCCACGTGCGTGATGGGCAGGGGATGGCAAAGAGGGATGAGCTCGCCCGTTCTCTTTGCTGCTTGAATGCCTGCGATTCTTGCGACTGCCAGGACATTTCCTTTGGTGAGGCCATGGGATTCTATGGCCCGGATGGTGGTTCGTTGCAGACTGATCACACCCGTCGCAACGGCCTCACGAAACAGCAGGGGTTTGCTGGTGACATCCACCATCGACGCATCACCCCGGGAGTTGATGTGGCTTAGGAGGGCGGTTTTTGGTTTTCGGGTTGGCATATGCGTAGGCTCCATTCGCGAATGATCTCCTTGGCCTGATCGCGAAGCTGGCCGTGAAACTTGACGTGCTTCGGGATGAAGCCGGGTGAGAGCCCCAGTAGATCCGTGGTCACCAGGATCTGGCCATCACAGCCAGGTCCCGAACCAATGCCCAGCGTTGGAACGGAAGAAACACTTGTCAGCTCAGCAGCGACCGATGCGGTCACCAACTCAAGGACGATGGCGCAGGCCCCTGCCTGGCAGACCGCTTTGCAATCATCAACGAGAGCCGTGTGTTCGGAGTCTGTTTTGCCTTTGATCCGGTATCCGCCCTCAATGTTGACACTCTGTGGGAGCATGCCCAGATGGCCGATGAACGGAATGCCTGAGTCCCGCAAGGCATTCAACTGTGGGAGTATGGATCGTCCTCCCTCCGCTTTCACGGCTTCGGCTCCTGCGTTGATCAGTCGTTGGGCGTTCGCGACCGCGTCCTTCGGAGTTGTGTAGGATCCGTAGGGTAGGTCTGCTGCGAGCAGGGACAGAGGCCTCGCGCGAGCCACAGCTCGCACGTGATGTTCCATGTCTGCCATCGTCACGTGAGTGGTGTCAGGGTAACCCAGAACGACCATGCCGAGGGAATCGCCGACCAGGATCAGAGGAATCCCGGACTCACTTAGCAGCTGGGCGGTTGGAAAATCGTAAGCGGTGAGAGCCAGGACCTTCTCCCGGCCTTTCATGGCAGCGATGTCTGAGGGTGTGACTTTGGAATCCCGCACGCCAGAAACTCGTACACAGCGCGAGTTCTGTGCAAGAACAGATTCTGCGAGCCGTTCTCGTTCGGCTAGTCATTCTTCATGACCTCTGGAGTGGGAGCGTGCAGAGCCTCTGCATCCCAAAGGAAGGCAACAACCCTGGGGCTCCTTCTGCGACTCAAGACCAGCGGCTTCCTGGGGCTTTCACCTTGCCGAAGCTTCTGCTTTGCAATCTGGAGAACCTGCTCTTAGGTTGCCCGTGCAGTCGGCACACCTTTATGAAACAGCGGTTGCTCTACGGCGCGGTCTCACTCGTCCTGGCGGCTAATCTCCTGGTCGGAGCGCAGCTCTATTCCCAGGCTTCAAAGTCCACCGAGCGGGATGATCCCTACTCAAACCTGAAACTTTTCACGACCGTGCTCGAGAGAGTGCGTGCGGACTACGTTGACCCCTCCAAAACGAGCTATCGCGATCTCGTCCAAGCCGCCCTCAAGGGCATGCTCGACACTCTCGATCCACACAGCGAGTTCCTGGATCAGTCCAAATATCAGGAGCTTCGTAACGACACATCTGGAGAGTTCGGTGGGGTGGGGATCGTCGTGTCAGTTAAGAACGACTTCCTGACCGTGGTCGCTCCGATGGAGGACACACCGGGGTTTCGAGCGGGCATTCTTTCGGGTGACCGGATCATCAAGATTGACGGGAAAGCCACCGACAGGATTTCGCTGCCCGAGGCGGTGAAGATGCTTCGAGGCGAGCCGGGCACATCCGTCTCGCTTTCCATCCTCCGTCCCTCCAACGGGCAGGTCAAGGATCACAAGCTGACCCGTGCGGCCATCAAGGTGGACACGGTGAGGGATGTGAATGGCAAGAAGGAGTTTCCGTTGATCCAGGATCAGTCTGGCTACATTCGCCTGACTCAGTTTGGTGAACATACGGGCGAGGAGTTCGAGGATGCTTTGAAGACTTTGAAGAGCAAAGGAATGAAGTCCCTGATCCTGGACCTTCGAGGCAACCCGGGTGGGCTGTTGGATCAGTCGGTGGAGATCTGCGAGCGATTTCTTCCCAAGAACCAGCTCGTCGTGACGACCGCGGGCCGGGAGGGGCGGCAACGCAACGAGTATCGGGCGCGAGGGGGGGACAAGTATCTCGATTTGCCCATGGTGGTGCTGGTGAACGGCGGCAGTGCAAGCGCCTCGGAGATCGTGTCCGGCTGCTTCCAGGACTGCACCGCTTCGGGAATCTGCAAGGCGATCATCGTCGGAGAACAAACCTTCGGCAAAGGCAGCGTCCAGAGCATACTCCAGCTTACGGACGGAACCGCCCTGCGGCTCACCACCGCAAAGTATTTCACACCCAGCCACAAGGTGATTCACGAACGGGGCATCACACCCGACGTGGTGGTGCCAATGTCCGACCAGGAGGAGGCGAACCTTTATCTGAAGCGCGCTCCGGGAGGGATGGAATCGTTGGAGCCGGCCGAGCGGGAGAAGGTGATGGCCACGCGCGATCTACAATTGGAGCGCGCACTTGAGCTGATCAAGAACCCCGAGTCTTTCAGTGACCTCAAGAAGCCGTCTTTGAGTGACCGCGCATCCGCGGAAAAGGACAAGACTCCGAACCCCTAACCTCGAAGCAACTGTTTCCATGGAACGTCAGCAGTCGCGCCCGGTCATCATCCATCCCATTTCCTCTCTGATTTGGAGCCATCGACGTGTCCGGTTGCCTGGCTGGTTTGGGGGCATGGCTCTCATCCTGTGCTTGTGGAGTGTTCTTAGCGCTCATGCAGCCAGCCGGGATCCGCTGGAGTCTCTTGTGAGTCACCTCGCTTCAGTGAGCGAGGAATCACTGGGATTGGACATCCTCCGTGGGATGAAGTCTGGTGTTGCGGGGCGTCGTGGACTACCCCTTCCCACGGACTGGTCAAAGGTTGAATCCAGGTGGGGGAGGCACAAGAACGCGGAGATTCGTCTTCTGGTTCAGACATTGGGTTTGACCTTTGGGAGCACCGCTGCTGCGGGCGCACTTCGGGAGATGCTCATCGATGAAAAAGCCCCAGCGGCTCAACGCCGCGGAGCACTCGATGCGCTCACGGCGGCCAAGGATCCTCAGCTCCCGCCGGTGCTCAGGTCATTGCTGGTCAGTCCAGCTCTCAGGGCTCCCGCGATCCGGGCTTTGGCGGGTTTTGATGACCCGGAGACGCCTGGGGCACTGATGGCCGCCTACCCAGGGCTTCAAACCGCAGAGAAGCGATACGTACTCAACACATTGGCGTCCCGTGTCTCT
>VHDG01000197.1 GCA_016871475.1 Verrucomicrobiota bacterium | reverse complement strand
CCTTGGCGAGCTGCGCGGTTTGCTGATAGTTCATCTGCTGATCCAGGTAGAGGCCGGTCTTGTGGCCGCTCTTAAGGTTCAGGGAGAAACGCAGTCCGTTCAGGCTGACTTGAACTTCCTCCACAGGCTCCCCGTCCAGCACTCCGCTGGACTCAGCCATGCCCTCGAACTTGCGCGACGCCATGTCGTTTCTTTCGAGGATGGAGCGGGGATTCAGCAGCTGCTTCAGCGCGCCTGCGATGAGGGATTTTCGCTGGTCCATTCCGAGCGAGGAAGTTTGTATCACCATCACATCCTCGTACTTGTCGATGATCAATCCGCTCAGGAAGTCGCTCTCGGCATTAACGACGCGGAAGGAGGAGGCCTCGGGCATCTGACGTTTGCGGAGCTGGAGCGCGGTGCGAATTCTTTCGAGAAAGAAGGCGGATCCGAGGTCCGTGCGGTCGGAGGAAAGAACTCGCACGCGGATCTTGGATTTCGAATTGAAGAAACCGGTGCCGATCAATCTCTGGCGATGGTCCTTGATCTGCACCACGCTGCCGTCCTCCGGGGGTTTGGTGATCCGAAGGATGGAGGCTTCGTATACCCATGGATGGCCTGCAACGATTCGGTCTGCTTCCCCTGGTTTCAGGAGGACGGTAGGTAACGAGTCCATGATCAGATTTGTAGGATCAGAGCGGGTTGAAGGCGAAACCATGTGCTTCAGCCACCGCTCGATGGGTGACCCGGCCCCCGAGGATATTGATACCACTCTTGAGCGCCGGCTGGCGTTGAATGGCTTCGTCGAGGGTGAAGTCGGCAAGCAGCTCCACGAAACGATGTGTGACGTTCGTGAGGGCCTGGGTGGCGGTCCGGGCGTAGGCCCCGGGCATGTTTGCGACGCAATAGTGGATCACGCCTTCCTCCACGTAGATGGGATCGTGGTGTGTGGTGGGTTTGGACGTGACGGCGCATCCTCCCTGGTCGATGGCGATATCCACGAATACGCTTCCCGGCCGCATTCGGCGAAGCATCTCCCGGGAGATCAGCTTGGGAGCTTTGGCGCCGGGAACAAGCACTGCGCCGATCAGGAGATCCACCTGGGGCAGCTGCTCCATCAGGTGGTCTTCACTCGAGTAGAGCGTGTGGGCCGTGTGCAGCGTGATATCGAGGAAGCGCATCCGCTCGACGTCCACCTCGAGGATTGTGACATCGGCACCGAGCCCGGTGGCCATGCGCGCTGCGTTGATTCCGGAGACGCCGCCTCCCAGCACCACCACGCGGCCTGGCAAGACACCTGGCACCCCTCCGAGCAACACCCCGCTGCCTTTGTTGTGCTTGGCAAGGTAGTAGCCTCCCACCAGGACCGACATGCGTCCTGCGATCTCGCTCATGGGTTCCAGGAGAGGGAGACGACGGTTGACCTCGATTGTTTCGTAGGCAATGCACGCGGCTCCGCTGGCCAGGAGCGACTCGGTGAGGGGCTTGCTGGCTGCGAGGTGCAGGTAGGTGAATAGGATCTGGCCCTTCCTGAGCAACGGGATCTCGGAGGCTTGCGGCTCCTTCACCTTCACCACGAGATCCGCCGACCCGAAGACATCGGTGGCATTCGGAACCAGAGTGGCACCTGCATGAGCGTAATCGGCATCCGGGTATCCGGCTCCGATGCCGGCTCCGTTTTGCACAAGAACCTTGTGACCCCTCTGAATGAGGTGGTAAGCGGCAGAAGGCAGGAGAGCCACGCGGTATTCGTGGTCCTTGATTTCCTTCGGTACTCCGACGGTCTTGCTCATGGAGGCAGAAGTTCGGGTTTACGGCTTCTTGGGGGCGGCGGGAGCCGTGGAGCGCACCGCGGGGCGTGAGCCTTGCTTGGGATCCAGGTTTTCCATGAGTTCCTCCTCGCTGACTTTCGAACCGACTCCCGCTGGCGGCACTTCAACCTTTGCGAGCCAGACGAGTGCGTTGAGGAAAACCTTGCGGTAATTATCGTTACCCCAATTCAGATGCCGGTGGCCACCGGTGAAGCCGAACCCGCGCCCTCCGTCCTCCCGCACGATGGCCCACATCATGACCTCATCCCTGCCCTTGGCTTCCTGAATGTGGGGATAGGGGCCTTTCGGATAAACGTAGGGGCCATCGCGAACCTGATCCGATGGTTTCGCCACGAGGATCGGGGTGACGCCCTTCATGCCGGGACGCCATCGCATGTTGAAGTACCACTCGTCTGTGACCGAGAAAGGTTTCACACCCTGAGTGATCGCGTGGGTTGGGAAGGCATTGAAGTCGGGCTTCCACATCGGGTTCACAGAATAGGCGTGCTCGTAGAAGCCCCCGATCCACTCCTGAAACTGCGGTCCCCCGTTGGTCTTCAGGATCTCGACCCCATAATGGGCACAGGCGAATCCAGCGCCGCGTTTGATGAGCTTCTCGATCTGCTGAAGATGATCGCCCTGGATCGCTGGATGTCCCCCTCCCCCGTCTGCATAGATCAGCACTGCGTCAGCACGCTCGAGCGCGGAAGGGTTTTGAACCCAGCCGTTGGTGTGAACTTCAACGGACAGGCCCGGGAATCCCTTGAATGACTTTTGAAGCAAAAGGCTGCCTGCGCGGAACTCGTGATCCAGCGGACCATGACTGGGCTTCCCGGCGATGATGACCAGGTGTTTGTCCGCACTTCTCGCGACGGCAGTCAACAGAACTGCCAACGCCAGGACCATGAAGCGTGAGAGCATGGTTCAAAGAGTGTGAGGTTCAACGAATCGGACGGATCCGGATGTCCTTGATCTGAACCGTCATGGGCGGACCCGTGTGCGCTTGAAAAGCGAGCACCCCCGTCTTCGCGGCGTGGGTTGCCTGTTCATCCGTGACGTCTGCGGTCACCCGGCCGTTGATGATGTGCGTGAGGCGGTTGCCCTTCGCGATGATGATGTATTCGTTCCAATCCTCCGCCTTGATCGCGGATTGAATCTCATCCGACTTTGCAAGGGTTCCGATGACTTCGACCTTGGTTTTTTTGGGATCGGACGGGTCCGGTTTGACGAGAGTTGCCTGACCTCGCTGGGCGAGGATCCCGCGTCCCCGTTCCTCGTAGAGGATCCCTGAATAAGTCGTGCCCGCTTCGAAATCAGCCTGATAACCACCGACGATGAATTTTTCCTCGTCAGCGACCTTGCTTCGATACTGGCAGCCGGAGTTGGCGGATTTCTTGTCCGTGTTGCCGTAGATCTTGTAGGAGAACCGCAGTTCAAAATCATCCACCGTTCCGTCCTTCCAAACAATGAAGGTGTTGTTTTTGAGCGGTTTTTCGGCAGTGGTTTTTCCCGTGATGGCACCGTCTTGAACCGACCAGATGGATGGATCGCCAGCCCAGCCTGCAAGGTCTTTGCCGTTGAAGAGGCTGCGGAATTCACCCTTGGTGTCTTTGACTTGAGCCGCAAAGGCTGCCGTTGACAGAGCCAGGGTGCAGAAAGAGAGGGTCAAGGTCTTCGATATCATGGCCGGAGTTGTAGGCGGGCCGGGGCAGGATGGGAAGCACGAAGGGTTCAGGTTTTCCTCTTTCATGGCCGGGCGGTGACATTTCATGATGCGGCGTGCCCAGATTACTGAAGGTGATCCTTGGTGTCCTGCTCCTGCCTTTCTGCATCGGAGCTGTGGGAGCCATCGCGCGGGTCTTGTCGGTGTCCGGGCATGCGACCGATTTTTGGGTGGCTGCCGCGGGGGGAGCGGCTTGCTGGCTTGCGGTATATGCATTTCTGCCCAGGCCGATGTGGCTTTACGTCTTTGGCCATGAATTGACCCATGCGCTCTGGACGTGGCTCTTCGGAGGACGGGTGAAGAAATTCAAGGTCAAATCGACAGGAGGATACGTCGTCATCACGAAGTCCAACTCGCTCATCGCGCTCGCACCCTACTTCTTCCCGGTTTACGTGGCGCTGGTGGTTTTGATCTATCTTCTGGGACACCTGATCTGGGGTTGGAGGGAGTGGGCCGCGTGGTTCCATCTACTCCTGGGCGCCGCTTACGCGTTCCACATCACACTGACATCCTTTGCCCTCCAAACGGAACAGTCTGACATCACCAGCCAGGGTTACTTTTTCAGCGCGGTGGTCATCACTCTTGGCAATCTGCTGGTCTTGCTGCTGGGGTTGCCCGTGCTGGTGGGGGTCGGTATCGGGACGGCCATGAGCAGTTGGATGCGCGAAACGGCTGCCGTGTTCTCCAGGCTTGCCTCTCTCATCGGGGGATAAAAAAACCGGGCCGGGTAGTCAGAGGGTGACCGTCCCGGCCCGGGGAATTTCGAATTAATACAGTTGTAGGCTGTAGTGGATATCCGCGGACGGTCTGTATCGCCCTTCCGCGAAACTCGTTGAGTGAAAAAAGAACAATTAACGATTCACTCGAAATCTAATGCTGCCTACGCCGCGTATAAAAGAGGCAAACCAGGGAAGAGTCAAGAGACGGATTCACAATATTTTCGGTATTAATTCGAGGCTTTTTCCAATTAGAAACACTCATTTCACGGCTGCTTTCCCACAAATCGTGCCTCCACAAAGAGAGCCGCCCATGGCGATCTCCCCCGGCGCTCCGCGAAACCCCGGTTCCCTCCGGCGGGCTTTTATGTTACTCAGACATCGCATGTTCCGTCGCACCTGCCCATTTCCGTTTCCGCCCTCTGCCCCGGTTGTCCTGCCCCTGGGATGCGTTGGCGGCGCCGGCGGGCTGGAGGCTGGCGATAAAGGGGCGAGCCTGGCCACGGTCTTCTTTCATTTACGCCGATGGGATCCGTGATGCTGAAACGTTGCATTGCCACTGTCTGCTGCGCCGGCATCAACCTGATCGCCGCTGCAGCCGACTTGTTCGATTACCCCGACTTCCTCGCAGGTATTCAAACACCGCCGAAGTTTCAGATCTCGTTGGCTGCTGGCGCCCCGATGATCCGCTTTCCGATGTTCGCCTGCTTCGACGACGCTGGCCGACTCTATGTCGCCGAGTCGTCCGGAAAGGATCTCTACGCTGGCCTGAAGAATCTGACTCGCGACTGCCGTGTGTCGAGGTTGGAGGACACGGACGGCGATGGACGTTTCGAAAAGTCGGTCGTCTTCGCCCAAGGCGTCACGGTTCCGATGGGCCTAGCCTGGCGAGGCGGGCGGCTGTATCTCGCCGACCCGCCGGAACTGGTGGCGCTCACCGACACTGACGGCGACGGGCACGCGGACCGGCGTGAGGTGATTCTGCGCGGCTTTGGCCACACGGATAACGGCAGCCTACATGGACTGACGTTCGGGCCGGATGCACGGCTCTACTTCACCATGGGCGAGCCAGACGGATGGAAGCTGCCACGCGGCGACGGAACGTTCCTTGAGGGTGTCGCGGGTGCGCTCTTCCGCTGCCAACCCGATGGCTCACAGCCCGAGGTCATCAGCCGGGGATTTGTGAACCTGGTGGAAGTCGAGTTCCTTCCAGGCGGCGAGATCATCGGGACAGACAACTGGTTTCAGGTGCCCGCCGGCGGTCATCGCGACGCGTTGGTGGACTGCGCGCCGGGCGGGTTGTTTCCGTACGCGCCCGACCGGGGCACGCCGCTGCCCCGCACGGGCCTGACATTGCCGCCTGTGACGCTCCTGCCGGCTGTCGCCCACAGCGGTTTGACACGACTCCGGCGCACCGGATTTCCCGCCGAATGGCGGGGGAGCCTCTTCGTCGCGGAGCACAACACGCGCAAGGTCGTTCGCCAGGAGCTACGACGTGACGGCTCGACCTTCGCCGCGGTCTCGCACGACTTCGTCACGGGCGCGCATCCGGACTTCCATCCCGCCGATGTGCTCGAAGCGCCGGACGGCTCCCTACTGATCGTGGACACGGGAGGCTGGTATGTGGAGCACTGCCCGACAGGCCGCATTCGCGACTCGCGAGCGCCGGGCGGCATTTATCGCGTCCGTGGGACAAACACGTTTGGGGCCAATCTTGAGCCTGACGAGGAACGTTTCGCCGCCCTTTGGAGGATGAGGGAGCCGGAGGTGCGGGCGCGGTTGGGCGACACGGAGATCGCGATGGTCTGCGCAGCGGTCCGGGTGCTAGCTGCCCGGGGGGAGAGGTCCGCAGGGGACGCGTTGGCCGCGTTGCTCGATTCCCCCCACGCACCGGTGCGCCGCGCTGCGGCCGAAGGCCTGGCTGTGTGCGGTGTGCGAGCGCACTCGGAACGGCTCGCTGCCGCGCTTGCCGCGGCCGCAGATGACTTCGAACGACATGCGTGTGCGGCCGCGTTGCTCGCGCTTGCTGACGAGCCATTCGTTCGCAGCCTGCTCGCAAACCCTTCCCCGCAGGTCCGGCGCGCGGCGTTGCACCTGCTGGATCAAGCGCCCTTCACCACGCTGCAGTTTCCTGACCTGCCTGCGCTGCTGGCCGATCCCGAGCCGAGCGTCAGCCATGCTGCACGCCAGCTGTTGACGCGCCATCCTGAATGGGCTCGGCACGCTGTGCCGTGGCTGCGTCAGCAATTCGCCTCCCCGTTGTCAGACACTCCGGCCACAGGCGCCCTTGAAAGTCTGCTCGTGGCTTTCCAATCCAACCCCGAGGTGCGCCGGGTGATCGGGGAATTCTTGCAACCTCAGGACACTGTATCCACCGCGACCCGTGCGTGGCTCTTGAACCGGCTTCCTGAGATGACTGCGCAGCGTCCCGACCCAGCCTGGCTGCATTCCATCCCAACAGCACTTGCCAGTGCCGATCTCCGGGCCGCGGCGTTGAAAGTGGCCGCCGCTTTTCCAGAGCCTGAGTGGGAACCTTTGCTCGCCTCGCTTGCTGTCGATTCGCAGGTGCCCGTCGCGCATCGCCTGCTGGCTGCACGACTCGCGCCTCGACGGGCGGCATTGGGCGACGCGATCTTTGCTCTCGCGGTGGACGCACTCGATTCCAAGGCTCCCGTTGCAGATCGCCTCGCCGCCACCGACCTGCTTGCGCGGGCCACGCTGACTCCTTCGCAGTTGCGTCGGTGGCTGGCGACGTGGGATCGCGGGATGAGCTCGGCGCCCGATGCCTTCCTGCCCCCAATGGCCCGGGCCGCGGATGACAGCACGCGTCCCTTGCTGGGGAGGTTCCTCCTGGCTCGCCTCCGGACAGGCTGGACGCCTCCTCGTGCGACGTTGGAAGAGGCGCTGCGGGTGTTGCCGGACGGCGGCTTGGAACGAAGCGCGGTGCTGGCCGCGTGGGATACGAACCGTGTGG
>VHDG01000196.1 GCA_016871475.1 Verrucomicrobiota bacterium | reverse complement strand
AAGACCTGGTGGCAGCGACGAAGTATTTGCTGCGTTTGAAGCGAGCCGAAGGTTCGCTCGACGACATTGATCACCTGGGCAGCCGCCGGGTGCGAACCGTGGGCGAACTCCTGGCCAACCAATGCCGTGTCGGGCTCGCACGCACAGAGCGTCTGGTGAAGGAGCGCATGACGCTGTTCGATCAGAGCCTCGAGCAGATGACGCCACAGAAGCTCATCAACCCCAAGGCCCTGTCAGCTGTGATTCGCGACTTCTTTGGCCGGAGCCAGCTGTCGCAGTTCATGGATCAGATCAATCCTCTGGCCGAGTTGACCCATAAACGCCGGCTGTCGGCTCTCGGACCAGGCGGGTTGTCACGCGACCGCGCTGGGTTTGAGGTCCGCGATGTGCATCCGTCGCACTACGGCCGCATCTGTCCGATCGAGACGCCTGAAGGGCCGAATATCGGCCTGATCGCCTCGCTCGCCACTTTTGCCCGGGTGAACGACTTCGGCTTTCTCGAGACCCCGTATCGCAAGGTTGAGAATGGTCGGGTGACGGGTCAGATCGATTACCTCACGGCCGACCGGGAGGAGAACTACACGGTCGCGCAGGCGAACGCCGCGATTGACGAGAAGGGTCACTTCACCACCGCTCGTGTGACCTGCCGGTGCAAGGGAGACTTCGTCGATGTCGAGCCTGCGAAGGTCGATTACATGGATGTCTCTCCCAAGCAGTTGGTGTCGGTTGCCGCATCCTTGATTCCGTTCCTGGAGCATGACGACGCGAACCGGGCGTTGATGGGTTCGAACATGCAACGTCAGGCCGTTCCGCTCCTCATCACCGAGGCCCCGTTTGTGGCCACGGGCCTTGAGGAGCGCGTGGCGCGCGATTCGAGAGCGGTCCTGGTCTCTGAGGAGGCTGGCAAAGTTGCCTCGCTGAACGGCAATCAGATCATCATCACCGAAGACGGGAAGCTTCCCGAGGGCAAGAAGCGGATCAAGAATGATCCGGCGAACGGGGTGCACGTGTATCCTGTTCGAAAGTTCATGCGTTCAAACGCTGCGACCTGCATCAACCAGAAGATCCTGGTCGAGAAGGGAGCATCCATTAAGAAGGGCCAGGTGCTGGCCGACGGCCCGTGCACCAACCAAGGGGAGCTCGCGCTCGGCCGGAATGCGCTGTGCGCGTTCATGCCCTGGAATGGTTATAACTTCGAGGACGCCATCCTTATCAGCGAACGCATCGTCAAGGACGACATCTTCACCTCGATTCATATCGATGAGTTCGAAGTGGGCGCTCGTGACACGAAGCTCGGGCCTGAGGAAATCACTCGTGACATTCCGAATCTGAGCGAGGAGGCCTTGAAAAACCTCGGGCCTGACGGAGTGATCCGTGTGGGTGCCGAGGTCAAGCCCGGCGACATCCTGGTAGGCAAGATCACGCCCAAGAGCGAGACTGAGCTTGCCCCCGAAGAGCGATTGCTGCGGGCGATCTTCGGCGAGAAGGCTGCGGACGTGAAGGACACATCACTGAAGGTTCCATCAGGGACCTACGGAATTGTCATGGACGTGAAGGTCTCCTCCAAGAAAGAGCGAGACCCTGACAAGGACAAGCTCAGTCCGACCGAAGCCAAGAAGGCCAGCAAGGCTCTCGCCGACGATCATAAGTCGAAGGTCGAAGACCTGCGCGAGCAATTGACGGAGGCGCTGAGTAACATTCTTCTCGGTGAGAAGATTCCCCTGGATGTCGTGAATTCCGAGACGGGTGAGATCATCATCCCTGCCAATCGGAAGATCACCAAGACCCTGCTGCGCAAGCTGGCGCAGGTGTATGACCGCATCGAGATCGATCCATCTCCCATTCGCAACAAGATCAACGAGATCATCGGCACGTTTAAGAAGAAGTTCGAAGACTTGCAGATGCAGATCGACGAGGAGATGGAGCGTGTCGAGTCGGGCGACGAGATCGATGTGGGCATCATCAAGCAGGTGAAGGTCTATATCGCATCGAAGCGCAAGCTCTCCGTTGGGGACAAGATGGCGGGTCGGCACGGCAACAAAGGTGTCGTGGCCAAGATCGTTCCAGAGGCGGACATGCCCTTCCTGGAGGACGGAACAGCCGTTGACATCGTCTTGAATCCGCTCGGCGTTCCCTCCCGCATGAACGTGGGTCAGGTGTTGGAGACGCATCTGGGCTGGGCGGCGAGGATGCTGGGCTTCAAATTCGCGACTCCGGTGTTTGACGGCATCAAGGAGAAGGACATCCGGAACTACCTGAAGGAAGCGAAGCTTCCAGAACATGGAAAGGTGAAGCTGTTTGACGGCCGCACAGGCCAGGGCTTCGACCAGGAGATCGTGGTGGGTTACATCTACCTGATGAAGCTGGGTCACCTTGTGGCTGACAAGATTCATGCACGAGCAGTGGGGCCGTATTCACTGGTCACCCAGCAGCCTTTGGGTGGCAAGGCGCAGTATGGCGGTCAGCGCTTCGGAGAGATGGAGGTTTGGGCCATGGAGGCGTATGGCGCTGCTTACATGCTGCAGGAGCTGCTCACCGTGAAATCCGACGATGTTCAGGGCCGGACCCGCATCTACGAGAGCATTGTGAAGGGCGACAACGCCCTTGAGGCAGGGATCCCCGAGTCCTTCAACGTGCTCGTGAAGGAAATGCAGTCGCTCGGGCTCGATGTTCGCGTGGGCTACACCAATCCGTTGGAAGCTCCCGCTCGGCCGGTGCAGTTGACGGTTTAAGTCATTGGACACGACACCTACGTAAGAGAATCTCCGAAACAACACTATGACGAATTCTAGAGAGTCTGTTCGCGAGCTGATTGGCCTGGACAAGGTAAACCAGGTGGATCACGTGGCCATCACGGTGGCCTCCCCGGAGTCCATCCGCAGCTGGTCCAAGGGTGAAGTCAAGAACCCTGAAACCATCAACTACCGGACATTCAAACCTGAGAAGGGCGGTCTGTTCTGCGAGCGCATCTTCGGCCCCGTAAAGGACTGGGAATGCTCCTGCGGGAAGTACAAGCGCATCAAGCATAAGGGCGTGGTGTGCGATCGTTGCGGCGTCGAAGTGACCCTTGCGCGCGTCAGGCGTGAGCGCATGGGGCATATCGAGCTTTCCGTCCCGGTTTCACACATCTGGTTCTTCAAGTGCATGCCATCGCGCATCGGCCTTGTGCTCGATGTGACTGCCCGGAATCTGGAGCGTGTCATCTACTACGAGGATTACCTCGTGATCGATCCTGGCTCCACGCCGCTCAAGCTTCATCAGTTGCTGAGCGAGCATGAGTATCGGGAGGCTCGTGACACCTACGGCGGGGACAACTTCGTGGCCAAGATGGGCGCTGAAGCCGTTCGTGATGCCCTGGGTCGGGTGGACCTCTCTGGGTCCATCACGGATCTTCAGCAAGCGATGACCGAGACGAAGAGCAAGCAGATCCGCAAGAAGATGGCCAAGCGCATCAAGCTTCTCTCCGCGTTCCTGACTCACAAAGTCCGGCCGGAGTGGATGATTCTCACCGTCCTGCCCGTGATCCCGCCTGACCTCCGGCCCCTGGTGCCGCTGGAAGGCGGCCGGTTTGCCACTTCCGACCTGAACGATCTTTATCGCCGGGTGATCAACCGGAACAACCGACTTAAGAACCTGCTGCAGCTCAAGACCCCGGAGGTCATCATTCGCAATGAGAAGCGCATGCTCCAGGAGGCGGTTGATGCCTTGTTCGACAACGGTCGGCATGGGAGAGCGGTGACGGGTGCCGGCAATCGCGCACTGAAGTCACTCTCCGACATGCTCAAGGGCAAGAGCGGGCGTTTCCGCCAGAACCTGCTCGGCAAGCGTGTCGACTACTCGGGACGTTCCGTGATCGTCATCGGTCCTGAGCTGAAACTGCACCAGTGCGGTCTTCCGAAGAAGATGGCTCTCGTCTTGTTCGAGCCTTTCATCATCCGCCGCTTGAAGGAGCTGGGCTATGTGCACACTGTGCGCTCTGCCAAGAAGATGATCGAGCGCCAGTCGCCTGAGGTCTGGGACATCCTGGAGGAGGTCACCAAAGGGCACCCAGTCCTGCTCAATCGCGCTCCAACCCTCCATCGTCTCTCCATCCAGGCGTTTGAGCCGGTGCTCATCGAAGGCGAAGCCATTCGGGTTCATCCCCTCGTGTGTACCGCCTACAACGCAGACTTCGACGGCGACCAGATGGCGGTGCACGTTCCGCTGTCCGTGGAAGCACAGTTGGAGGCTCGTTTGCTGATGATGGCCCCGCTTAACATTTTCAGCCCTTCCAGCGGCAAGCCGATCATGACGCCTACCCAGGACATTCCCCTGGGATGTTACTACCTCACTGCGGAGCCCCGCAAAGCCCGCAAGGACGGGGATCGCTTGATGCTTTTCAGCAACAAGAGCGAAGTCATTTTTGCCCATATGGACGGGGCGGTCAGCACGCACGATCGCGTGCGGATGGCCAATCCAGACTTCGGCCGGAAGACCGAGTTCGGCGACATGAACCGCAAGGTCATCGAGACGACTGTCGGCCGGGTGATTTTCAGCGAGATCTGGCCTGCGGAGCTTGGCTTTCCCAACAAGGTCGTGGGCAAGCCCCAGCTCGGGGACGTGATCTGGCGCTGTTACAAGAATTGCGGACATGAAGCGACCGTGCGGGCTTTGGATCGACTCAAGGAGTTCGGGTTCCGCGAGGCGACACGCGCAGGCATCTCCATCGGTATCGATGACATGATCATCCCGAAGGAGAAGAACCAGGAGATCGAGAACGCTCAGAAGCAGATCACGAGTGTGGAGAAGCAGTATCGCCAGGGCTTAATCACCCCGGGTGAACGTTATAACAAGATCATCGACATCTGGACCAACGCCACCGATCAGATCTCGAACGTCATGCTTCGCACCTTGGAGCACAACCACGGCAAGAAGGAGTACAACCCTGTGCATTTGATGGTGGACTCCGGTGCCCGTGGCAACCGCCAGCAGGTTCGCCAGCTGGCAGGCGTCCGTGGGCTCATGGCAAAACCATCCGGCGACATCATCGAGAAACCGATTCTATCGAACTTCCGTGAAGGACTGACCGTGCTTGAGTACTTCATCTCAACTCACGGAGCTCGCAAAGGATTGGCTGACACCGCCTTGAAGACCGCGGACTCGGGATACATGACGCGCAAGCTCGTCGATGTTGCCCAGGACGTCATTGTGACCGTGGACGACTGCGGCACATCCAACGGCATTTGGGTCCAGGCCATCTACGAGGGAGAGGATGAGGTTGTGAAGCTGAGCGAGCGTCTTGTTGGACGTTTTTCATGCGATGACATTCCTGATCCAAACAACCCCAAGAGTTATCTCGTTCGGGCGAATGAGGAAATTGATGAGCTGAAGGCGAAAGCCATCGACAGCTCCGGTGTTGAGAAGGTGAAGATACGCTCGGTGTTGACTTGCGAGACCAAGATCGGCATCTGCGTTCACTGCTATGGCCGCAACCTGGCGACCGCAAGCCAGGTGAAGCGCGGGGAGGCCGTGGGAATTATCGCAGCCCAATCGTCTTCCGCGTTCAAACATCCTCAGATCAAGCCGAAGCACGATGGAATCATCCAGTATGTCGATCTGCGCACGGTGGACCTTGAGGACGGCAATTGCGTCGTTCTGAACAAGAATGGCTCGATCGTCATCACGAGTGACGAAGGACGTGAATTGGAGACCCACGTGCTGGTCATTGGGTCGGTGATCTCAGCCAAGAACGGTGGACGCATCAAGAAGGGCGAACCTATCGTCCAATGGGATCCCTACAACGTGCCCATCATCTCCGAGAAATCAGGTCGCGTGAAGTTCCACGATATCATCGAGGGGGTCACGATGAAGCAGGAGACTGACGAGACCACGAGCCAGGATGCCATGGTGATCATCGAGCACAAAGAAGACCTGCACCCGCAGATCGCCGTGCTTGATGACAACGATGAAGCCATCGCGAGCTATCCGATCCCGGCCGGTGCGCACATCGTCGTCAAGGAAGGTGCCAGTGCCGTTGCCGGTGAAGTTCTGGCAAAGACGCCTCGAAAGACATCGAAGACGAAGGACATCACGGGTGGTCTCCCCCGTGTGGCGGAGCTCTTCGAAGCCCGTCGCCCGAAGGATGCGTCAGAAATCTCCCGGATCGATGGTGTGGTGGACTTCGGTGCGAGTGTGCGCGGCAAGCGATGCATTCTCATCAAGGATCCTGCCACCAGCGTGGAGGAGGAGCATCTCATTCCCATTGGGAAGCACGTCATCGTCTTCAAGGGCGATTTCGTCCGGAAAGGCCAGCAACTGACCGAAGGGCCGATCGACCCACACGAGATTCTGGAGGTCAATGGGCCTCAGGAGCTGCAGGAGCATTTGGTGAACGAGGTTCAAGAGGTCTATCGCTTGCAGGGTGTAACGATCAACGACAAGCACATTGAGATCATCGTCCGTCAGATGCTGCGCAAGGTTCGGATCACCGAACCTGGCGATACCAACTTCCTCTGGGGTGAACAGATCGAGCGCACCGAGTTCGAGGAAGAGAACACTCGGGTTGAAAAGATGGGTGGCAAGCCGGCGGAGGCTCAACCCGTCTTGTTGGGCATCACCAAGGCTTCTCTCGAGACAGAGAGCTTCCTGAGTGCCGCTTCGTTCCAGGACACCACACGGGTGCTCACCGAAGCAGCCACGACCTGTCGGGTGGACTACCTCCGCGGGTTCAAGGAAAACGTGATCATGGGGCACATCATCCCCGCTGGCACGGGTTTCAACGAGCATCGTGATGTGAAACTCCGGCCGCTGGTTACGATTGAAGAACCGGTCGAGGATATCACCGCACCCGACAGTGCTGATCCGACTCATGTCGGCCAGGCTCCTGAGGGCGTTTTGAGCTAAAGTCGCCGATAATCAGTGTCTTTCAACGAAGGGCGGGGCATCAGCCCCGCCCTTCTTCTTTTACGCCGGGTTCCTGTTTGCGGTTCCCTGCTCGTCCCTTGCTTCCTGGCGTCAGGTTTCGACGCATAGTTCTCGATGAGTGCAACGCCTGAAGTTCACCTGTGCTCGGAGTAGCCGATCAGGCTATTGCGGGGCGTGGTCTCGTGTGCATAATCTCTGCCTGTTTAATCCCCGGGTGGCTTCAACATGCACTGCGGACAGTAACGACCAATCATGAAACGAAACTATAGAAGACTGTTCCAGGTCGCGGCACTGATGACAGTGTCTGTGGCTGC
>VHDG01000195.1 GCA_016871475.1 Verrucomicrobiota bacterium | reverse complement strand
CCTCGGAGCCGGTGACCACTCGGCTGCCGTCCGGACTGAATTTAGCCGAGTTCAGGCGGCCGGAATGTCGCAGCGGAGTTCCTACACGCCCGCCGTCCGCCAGGTTCCAGATCTGCGCCGTGTCATCATAGGATGCAGTGATCAATCTTTGTCCTGAGGGGTCGAAATCTAGGTCGCTGATCCGATGTTTGTGTTGAAGTTTCCAGCGAAGAGCTGGGTCGGGCTTCATCGTCCAGAGATGAATACTGCCTTCGTATCCTCCCACTGCGAGCCACCGGCCGTCCGGGCTGAAGCGGAGCATTCGTCCGTATGGATTCGCCAGCGAAAGTGCGGGTTTAGGATTCTCCTCTCGTGGCTGCCAAAGCCGCACCATGCCGTCGGCACAGGCTGCCGCGAGCCATTTTTCGTCCGGGCTGAATGCAAGCCCGGTGGCCACCGCGGGAAGGGTTCGTTCAGGCCCGATCAGTTCTCCATTGACCGGACTCCATATGAGGAGGGTGTAGAGGGCGGATGCGCTGGCACCGAGGGTCCCCGAGGAACTGATCGCTGCTACCTCCAAATTCCCCGGGTGATGGGGTAGTTCGATTCTGTTCCGAAAACCCGGACCTGTCCGGAGCTCGACCTGTCTGTTGGTAAAGCCCAGCAGGAGTGTCAGGCCATCGGGTCCGAAATACGCCTGTTTTACCGGCCCACTCAGCGGGGAGGTAAAAGGCCTGGGCATTGTTGAATCGAGGTGCCATCCGCACAGATTTCCTTCACGAGTATATGCCATCCAGGTGGAACGATTCGTTTGCAGTACGCTGGCCGTAATGTAGCCACCCATTGAGTGGGGTTTGGTTTCCGGGAGGTAAAACCCACGGGATTCAATCGCCGACTGGAGGCGGATGATGGTGTTTGTCTGTTCGGGGTTCTTCCGGACGAGATGGGCGAGAATCGCGAGTCCACGTGAAGCCTCTCCCTCGGAAAGAAGTTCATCGGCTTGCTGCAGTTGCATTGTTCGGACCAGCGACTCCATCCGTTGATTGGTGGATCGGATTTTCCAGGCTGCCACGTTCGTTGCAACGATGCCTGTGATGATGGCGATCGTGAGCGCAATGGCACCTGTCGTCGCCAGGGGATTGCGGCGACACCATCGCCAAATTTTTTCCGGACGTCTCTGCGGGCGGGTAAGGATCGACTTGTCCTCCATCCACCGTTGCACATCCTGCGCCAGGGCTTCAGCCGAGTCGTAGCGTTCGTCTACTGGTTTCCGCAGGCATTTCAGACAGATCGTCTGCAAATCGGAATCAATTTGAGAATCCAGAGCACGAGGCGGCACCGGGTCTTCATCGCTCACTTTTCGGAGAGTTTCCAGCGGTGTGGTGGCCTGGAATGGCGGGGAACCTGTGAGGAGTTCGTAGAGGATGGCGCCCAACCCATAAACATCCGTGCCAACCGTCAACGTCAGGGTCTCGCCAGCCGCCTGCTCGGGTGCCATGTAAGCCGGGGACCCGAGCATCGAGAGGGATTGTGTCAGACCGCCATCTTGCGTGAGTAGCTTGGCGAGTCCGAAGTCGGACACGTGCGGGCGGCCGGCTTCGTCCAGGAGGATGTTGGACGGTTTTAGATCCCGGTGGAGCACACCTCGCTGATGTGCGTGTTGAACGGCTCTTGCGATGGCAACGAAGTCTGCTGCCGAGAAAGTTGGGAGCAGAAACGGATGACTTCTGGAACGTGGAGATTCGCGTGGCTGAGATCTAGCGGCATGCGCTATCGCTTTTCCCAGGTGACCGCCGTCCATGAGCCGCATTGTAAAGAAGTGAGTATTTGCGACTTCACCACTTTCGAACATGGGGACGATGTGCGGATGACTCAGCTGGGCCACGGCTTCGATTTCCATCCGAAACCTCAGCTGTGTCTCCGGTGATGCGAGTTGTCCTGGATGCACCATTTTGAGAGCCACCGCCCTGCCGAGGCTGATCTGGCGTGCCCGGTGAACCACACCCATGCCGCCTCGCGCGATCTCCCCCAGCAGTTCGTAATCTCCGAAAAACCGATCCGTGCAATGGATCCCGGTTGACGAGGGGAGGTTGGACTCCGGTTCCACGCCAGTTCTGTCCTGCAGCGCAAGTTGCAACATGCAGTGAGGGCAGCCCGTTGCCGCCGAGTTCCTTGGCAGCGTTAGCCCGCAAGCGCAGCAGATCCTTGTGGTTTCGCTCAAGGCGCCTCCCGGAGTTGGATCCTTTGGGGCCGCGCAGAAATAACTTCAGGTTTGTCCAACATTCTTATTCGATTCCCCCTGAGCGGCAGACCACATCCAGCAGATATCGGAGCTATTCCTCGATCTCAGAGGGGTGCACGACAGTTTGCGCGACTTCGTCCCGTATCAGTTCTCCCAAACGCTTTTTGAACCGGTGCACTTCCTGTCGGAGAGCCGGTTCACTCATTCCGAGGGAGATGGCAGTCTCAGCGTACGTCGGCAGGGCTGATCCCGAGGCCAGGAAAGGTTCGAGGTGCGGAAGACGATCCGCCCGGGGTCCGAGGGAATACTCCGTCTTCAAGCGGCCGCGCGCCCGCCCCAGAAGTTCAAGAGCCCATCGACGATCGTACAGCTGATCTGCAGTCAGGGTATCGGCGGGTTCGAGTTGGTAACGCTCCTCGGCTTCCCGTTGATCGAGTGAGAACGTGATCGCATCCCCGCCCCGTTTTTTTGCATGAGAGCGATCCCATTCGTTGACCAGAAAACACTTGAAGGTGGTGAGCAAAAACCATCGGAACTTACCCCTCTTGCGATCTGCTGCACTGACGTAGTTCTTCTGAAGCAGCTTTGCGAAGAACTCCTGGGTGAGGTCCTTCGCTGTGTCCACGTCGCTTCCCTGCCTTCGAACAAAGGTGTAGAGGGCGTACCAGTAGGTGCGGCACAGTTCCGCCAACGCACGCTCCCCTTCAGGCGAGTTTGGATCTGCTGCCTGCACGACGGCCGCCACTGCGGGCGTGTCTCAGGCGCTGGCCCTGCTTCCGTCCAGACAACGCGTGGACTGGGTTCTCCGTGTGCGTGAGGACTCGTTCACAGGGCCATGTGCCACACTCGATACCACCGACGGCACGCCGGGCCCGGTGCATCTATTCGATTCGACTGGCGACGCATTTGTGTTTCCGGATGGATTCGCCCTGCTGCCCGGCACTCAGGTGCGTGTGGAGGGGTATCCCACCACCGCCGCCGGTCCCTGTGCCGGCACCAAAGTGGAGGTGTTGCAGGCTTCATTGGTTTCCCTTCCTGAATCGGTGGGAGGAGATGCCAATCAAAACGGGGTGCCTGATGACTGGGAGCTTCTTTTTCTGGGTGGGTTGATTATCGATCCGTTTCAGGACTCCGATAAGGACCAAATACCCGATGTCCAGGAATTCTTTGGCGGATCAGATCCCAAGGATCCGGGGGCGGTGCCTCTTGTTCCGGTTCCGGATGTGACGCCTCCTGAGATCGAGCTCGTGGTGACTCCCGAGGGTGGAGTGGTGGTGGAATGGCAGGGCAAAGGGGTTCTGCCGGCGCAACTCGCCAATCTGAAGTATGTGGTTCTGAGTGATGAGGATCTGGAATCGATCCGGACCCCGGTTGCAGAACACCCTGCCAGTGGGGCCGGGCGTGTGGTATTGAAGCTGCCCGAACCGGTGATCGGCCATGCGACTTTCTATCGCCTCAGTCTCTGCTGGGGAGGATGCGACTAATCCAGTGTTTCACAGGAGGATCTCATGATTCGGACACGCTTGAGCGCCCTATTTCCGTCTTGCCTTGGACTTGAGGTCTGAGGGGTTAATGCATGGATGAAACTGATCGGAATCACCGGTGGAATCGGCATGGGCAAGAGCGCCTCGGCGAATTTTCTGCAGGCGCAGGGTTATCCCATCACAGACACCGACAATCTCGCCCGTGAGGTTGTAGAACCCGGCGAGGTTGCTCTTGATCACATCGTTCGGGTGTTTGGCCCGGGCCTCCTTGATTCACATGGCAGACTTTGTCGCGACAAGCTGGCGGCAATTGTGTTCGCCGACCCCGCGAGGCGAAAGGAGTTGGAGTCGATCCTTCATCCGCTCATCCGCACCCGTTGGCTTCAGGAAAGCGCTGAGTGGAGAAGGCTTGGCAGGTCCGTGGGCTTTGTCGTCATCCCGCTGTTGTATGAGACCAAGGCGGAGTCCGAGTTTGACGCGGTCGTTTGTGTGGCCTGCACCGCCGCGACACAGCAGGAGAGGCTCGCTTCCCGGGGATGGAGCGTGGAGGAACAACAGAATCGGCGTGATGCGCAATGGGCCATTGAACGAAAGATGGCCGGGGCTCAATACGTGATCTGGACCGAGGGCGACATCCCATCGCTCCATCGCCAGTGGGAGATCACCTGCGCGAATCTCGGTGGCAGGGGCAGGTCGTGAGGGGGGACAGGTCGGGGCCTTTGATGGCAACTTGCGTTTGTTGAGGCCTCGATGGCAAATAGCCGGCACAGGCAGGAGTCCATGCCGAACGTTGCATCAACCCATCGAAACCCACCTATGATCCTCAGGCCATTTACTCTTCAGTCGTTGGTTCCCCTTCTTTGTGTGTGCATCTGCTCATCGGTCCAGGCCCAGGGGGAGCTGGATGCGATTCGACGCGAGCTGGAGCAACTTCGAACCCGGGTAACTGCGTTGGAGCAAAGCAACCATGTGTTGAGGTCCACTCTGGAGGTGGATCGGCTCGTCGTGCGCAAGGAGCTTATTGTATCCGACACGGGATCCATTTGGGAAAAGGGGTTTGACCGGCATCAGATCCCGAGAGGGATCTACGCTCGTTCGCTCTTCGATGGGCCGGGCGGGTTGTGGGTGAGAAGCCGGCTGATCAAGTGTGAGGTTGATGACCCATTCGATGATCGGTTCCATGCGATCGAACGAGATGGTCGCATTCGAAGTGTCGCAGGCCACATCTCGTGGAACGTGTGGGCGGGAGATGCCTGGCGGCAAGTCGCGATTGTGCAGGGCGAGGCATTGGAGCCGACAGAGATGCCCGCTGAGCGATGGGATGGGGACAACCATCCGGGGCGGTTAAGATTCCAGAGTTTTCGCCCGCATCATGGCGAGCCACTGACCGATGCTCTTTTGGGGCAAGGAAAAATGTCGCTTGGCGGAGGTGGGTTTGGCGGCGGCGGTTTGCCGCTTCCTCAGCAAGTTCTGGAACTATGGGGCGGGAGCCTCCGTCAGAATCTGGTTGCAGCCCCGTCTGCGCCGAGAGTGGCCCGGCATGACGCATCGGGACGTCATACATACACCTTGGTTGCTGTGGGTGCGGATGGTGCGTTGTCGACCCCTTCGCCCGAGGCACGAGCGGATGGTTATGCCTTGCTTGATTGGGACAGTGTGCCGGGGGGCGATGCCTACATCGTCATCCGGGATGGGGTGCGAGTTGCCGGACCCTTGAGGAAGGAGGGATCGGTCAAACGCTGGCGCGATCCGCTGCTTCGCGAACCCTGACAGCCGAAGCAGGGAGCGGTGTGTTTTTGCAATTCGGTTCCTGGCTTCCGTCAGGATGAGTGATGACGCGAGAATTCTTCTGTGATCCACCGGGAGAGAGCGCGGGTTGGGGATATGTTTTTTTCGTTGATCTGGAAGCGGATGATTTACGCTAGTCGGGACCGTGACCCGTTTTGGGGGCAACACCAAGGGTATCGGCCTTGGCGGTTTTATCCCTGGGAGCGGCGGGGATCTTGGGATCAAGACCACCAGGAACGAGGTGCGGATCGACTGGCGACTGGTGGATGCCTACACGCGGAAGATCATTCACACCGGGAATGCTGAAGCGAACCATCGCGGGACGGCTTCAATGTGGGCGTCGGCGTAAACGGGCACGGTGGGGGTATTGGATTCGACAACAAGGAATTCATGGGCAGCGGGCTGGGCAAGGCGACGGCGAAGGCAGTGAGCAATCTCGTGGTTGCAGTGCAAGGACTGGCGGTCCCTGTTTCCGGACGTGCCAAATCCAAAGTGAAGGGAGAAGAAGCCAGGCAGATGGCCGCACAACAGGCGGTGGCCACCCAGCAATCCGCTGACGCAGCCGCTCTGGCCGGGCTCAGGGACACACCTGGAAAAGTGGTCGCCACACCTTCCAAGACCGTGTTGATTGTTTCCCTGGGGTCGAAGCACGGCTTCAAGGTCGGCGACAAACTGAAGCTCTACGAGACCGTGGACACGAAAGACGACAAGGGGAACGTGGTGTTCAGCGAGGAGAAGCTGGCTGGCGAAGTCACGATTGACGCGGTTAACCCTGAAACCAGCAAGGTTTCACACGCGGGCGACAAGGAGGTTAAGGCGGGTTGGGTGGTGAAACAGAACTAAGCAGAGATCCGCGAGCTCAAGCCTTGCCCAGGTATTTGGCAACAGCCTGGCCGCGCGATCGAACGTGGAGCGTTTCGTAGATGTTCTTCACGTGGCTGTTCACCGTGGAGAAGGAGACCGACAGGTTCTCCGCTATCTCCTTGTAGGATGCTCCACAGGCCAGGAGGTCGAGAACTTGAAGCTCACGAGCGCTCAACATGGCGTTCACGCTTGGACCCTCGGTCTTCTTCTCCTGGAAGGACTTCACCACACGACGGGCGATCTCCGCAGTCATTGGAGCTCCTCCGTTGTGGACCTCCTCAATGGCGGAAAGGATTCCTCCAGGCTCGGTTCGCTTTAGAAGATAGCCGCTCGCTCCTGCCTTGAGCGATTCGAAGATGACGTCGGTGTCCTCGTAAACCGTGAGCATCAGAAAGAGTGATTTCGGGCACATCGGCTTGAGTGCCCGGACACAATCGATGCCTGACATCTTTGGCAGGTTGATGTCCATGAGCACAACGTTGGGGGATAGCGAGGGGATCTGACTAACGGCCTGCTCGGCGTTTGGGAAAACCCCTGCGCACTTGAAACGTTGGAAGCCGCTCAGCATCGCACGCAGGCCTTCGCGCAGCCCGGAGTCGTCCTCTACGATGGCAACACTAATCCGTTGGGTGGGGTCGATGAAGGATGTCATGGCAATGGTTCTGATTGTTAAGTGGAAGAGCGCTGGCCTAGGAAGGTTCTTTTCGAAGCGGGAACTGAATTTCGATCCGGCTTCCCTTGCCGGGCGTGGAGTGGAGCTGGAAATCCGCATTCACCGATTCCGCTCGCTTTCGCATGTTGGAAAGCCCGTTTCCCCGTGTCGCAGCGGAATCAAGGTCGAAGCCCTGTCCGTCATCCTCGATC
>VHDG01000194.1 GCA_016871475.1 Verrucomicrobiota bacterium | reverse complement strand
TCAGCACACCGTGGAGAAGAGCCGGTTGGAAGCCACGCATCGTTCCGTGCAACGCGGGCAGAGCTCGCTCTTCGACCATTCATTGGAGCCGATGCTTTTGCTCGACGACGAGTTTCGATGTGGGGCTGCGAACACCGCGGCCTCCTTGCTGCTCGGACGTGCCATCTCGCAGTTGAGGGGAACTGAGGCCGCCGAGTTTCTTGTCTTGGGTCCAGACTGGTCCCAGGCATGGGCTCGATGGAAGGAGAACGGAATTTTGGACGGGGTCTGCCAGTTCGTGCGGCCCGACGGGCGGGTTGGGGATCTCGAGTTCTCCCTCACACCCCGTTGCGTCGGCAAACAGCACCTGATGGTTCTCAGAGATTGCAGTCATCGACGTGAAATCGAGGAGAGGCTGCGATGCGGCAGTGAGCAGTGGAAGACCCTTGCCCAACAGCGTCAGGCGTTGCTCCAGCAAAGCCTCGCAGCCCAGGACGTGCTTGAACGCGAACTTCGTCTGGCCTTCCGCGATCTGCGTCAGAGCAAGGACGTCGCAACGGTGCAGCGTCGCGTGGAATCCGCTGTCAGCCAGCTTCGGAAGTCTTGCGGGGGAGCGCCTGCGGGGCGCATGGGGCCGATGGAAGCGCTTCGATCCCAGGCACGGGATTTTCAGGAACGCACGGGCATCCAATGCAAAATATCCTCGAAACTGGCCGATCGTTCGGATGGTGAATCTCCCGCCACGCGGTTCTGCCCCATTCTCGAGAAAGCCCTGAGCAACGTCGCCATCCATGGCACGGCCACGATGGTTCATGTCCGGCTCAGTCGAGAATCGGGCAAGTGGATTCTGGAGGTGGAGGATGATGGACACAGCCTGACCGAGACTCAGATGACCGATGCTCAAACCTTCCGTCTGTGCGGGGTGCGTGAGCAGGTGTTGAGATTTGGGGGCGATCTCACGCTCCAGGGCTTGCCGGGCAGGGGGACAAAGCTGCGAGTGTGGTTGCCGGGCGAGGCCAAAACCAGGCCGCGGCGTCAGGCTTGAGACCGGACGGAGGCAGGTCCACCCGCTTCCAGGATCATTGCACCTCCAGCACGCGGAAAAAGAGCTGCTGACTTGGATTGGCGGCCCGATGAGTCCATTGCGTTCGATCCTGCTGAGCAACGATCGGTTCCCCGATGGGTTCCCACTGTGCGGGCGACTCCAAACTGGACGTGGCTTCGACTTGATAGCTCTTGCCCGGCTCGCTCCAGAACCACATGGCCACACCTCCCGCACCCAGAGTGATGCTGCGGACGAGCAGGGGGAATGCGGGTCCTTCGAGCTTCCGAATCGTGAAATGGTCGTCAATGGTGCCTTGCTCGGTCAGAAACTGCGCCTTGAGCTCCAGGCCATTCACATCCAGGACCAGAGATCCCCTGGTCAACGCATCGTAATACATGGCGGGGTGAAATCCGGTCCGGAACGTGGCCCAACCCGAGCTTCCAGCCACCACGTAAACGGCACCTTTGTTGGCCCGAGGGCCACTGGTCAGTTTGTGGTAGGCACCCGAGCCGCCCGGTCGGCCATCACCTCGATCCAGGATCATCTCGGAAGTCAGCGTCGTGGAGTCTTCATAGTGACCATGCAGCAAATAGGATCGCTCATAGATATGGCTATGCCCGGAGAGCACGAGATCCACACCGTGCGCCTCCAGGATGGGAACCACCTCCTCACGCATCCATGCCAGGGCCGACTCCCAATCCGAGTGATGTGACCCCATCGAATAAGGGGGCGTGTGCCAGAAGGCGATCGTCCAGTCGGCGGTGTTGGCCTCGAGATCCGAGCGTAACCACTGGAGCATGGCAGCGGGATTCCTCCGATTCGCAATCTCGGAGTCGACGCAGATGAAATGCACGTTGCCGTAATCGAACGAATAGTAGTTCTCGGTGCCGGATGCGACTCCTCCTGCTTCAGCCCGGGTGGGGAATGTAAACATGTCGAAGTAGGGCAGAACACCTCGATTCAGTTGGCTGTAGGTCTCATGGTTGCCCAGCGTGCTCCACAAAACCGTGTTGCGCATGATCCGGTGATAAACGTTGAAGAACCGCAGCTGGTATTCGTGATCTTCTCCCCTGAAATAGGCATTGTCTCCCAATGCGAGCCAGACATCGGTTGCGTGGCTGCGTGGATGGGCATAGTAAGCGTCCCTGACCCCAGCCTGGTTTTCTCCACCCAGGCCGAAGGTCCCACAATCTCCGATCGCCCAGATCCGGATGGGCCGAGTGGATCCAGGAAGCGGGGATGTGCGGAACCTTGTCTCGGTGCCTTGGGCGAGGGTTTCGCTGAGCGAACCGACGGAATAGTAATAGAGCTGATCCGGCTCGAGCCCTGTGACGGTCACGATGTGTTCTGTGACTGGCTGAAGGCTGCCTGTGATTTCAAAGAGCAGATCAGGATCCTGCCCGTAAAGAACCACGCTGGCCGTAGGCAAATCGGTACGCCAGCGCACGGTCATGGTGGTGGGTGTCCCTTGCTGGAGGTAGGGCCCTCTGAGGAGTGCGGCGCTGGTGGCTCGCGATGGAAAGAGAGAGCTTACGGCAAGGCAGAGGCAGATGGCCCCGAACCAGGATCCCGTCGCCACCCTGTACAAGAACTTAAGACCTGTAGGCGTCATGGAGATCAGTCCCGCTGAAGGTACGCCGACGGGTCCAGGTTGTCGATGGTAGATTCTGGCGCGTCGATAGCCGCGCTCAGGGATGATTTCTCGCGCTCCTGTGCCCATGGATTCGGCCTACATCGTTTTCATCCAATCTTTTCGACCCACCCGGCGTCGCTCGTCGCTTGCAGATCCATGCCTATATGCGCGCAACTCGCGCCTGGGTTGGGTTGAGAATCCGTTGTCGCACAGACACCAGCCAGTTGTGAGACATTCACAGTAGCTTTTCAGGCTGGAGGGGGTCGGTTCAGGTGTCCTCGATTACGATTACGATTGCGAGCGGAGCAGGGGAGGGGGACGGATGCGAGTCGGAAAAGTCGACCTGCGCCCGCACCCCCCCTCGCTGCCCATTCCCCACTGGCTATTTGATGTCGGACGTGGAATTGTAAGCGGGTGCGCTGCCCGGCGCTGATGTGCGGAAGTTCCCTGTTCAAATTTTATGATGTGTAAAAGATCGGGCCGATCTTTGGTCGTAGCCCTGTTGGTGTTGGCTGGCGTGATCACCCGCTCCCAGGCCCAGTTCATCATCACAGAGTTCATGGCAGCCAACTCTTCAACATTGGCTGATGACGACGGAGATTTTGAGGACTGGATCGAGATCCACAACAACTCAACAACGAACGCCAACCTTGAAGCATGGATTCTGACGGACGATTCGAATGATCCCACCAAGTGGCTTTTCCCAGCACTGAACGTCCCCGGTGGCGGGTATGTCATTGTGTTCGCCTCCGGCAAGAATCGACGCCTTCCACCAAGACCCCTTCACACAAACTTCAGACTGGGGAACTCCGGCGAGTTTCTCGGGCTGATCAAACCCGGCGGAACCGAGATTGCCCATCAGTATTCGCCAAGCTTCCCCGCGCAGGCAGACAATGTTTCCTTTGGGCTTCCGCAGCTGGGACAGGTTTTCTCGCTGGTCTCGACTCAGGCCACAGGCCGGTTGCTCGTTCCTGCCGGCGATCAACTGGGGCTCTCGTGGGTGGGCAGGGAATTTGGCGACACGGCGTGGCATCCTGTCACCAACGCGCTGGGCTACCTCGTTGGCTCCAGCAACACCCTCGGCCCCGTCTCCACGCTCATCCGGACCCGCGTTGAGTCGCTCCTCCGGAATGTCAATGCCTCGGCCTACACAAGGTTTCCTTTCACCCTCACCAACGCTGCAGAGTTGGGGCAGCTCTTGTTGCGGATACGGTACGACGACGGGTTTGTGGCGTGGTTGAACGGTTTTCAGGTTGCGCAACGCAACGCTCCTGTCGCCGCAGCCGGAGGTGTGCTCGCAGATCAAGCGGCCGATTGGTCCCCCACCGGCCAGCAGGGCTACAACAGTTGGCTCTACGGCTTCTACCGCAAAGGAGCAGACCTTGATGGCACCTATCATCCTTCCGTGGATTTCATCACGTCAGATCCCCAGTGGAGCTTTAATTCCGCCTGGAGCCTCGGGCCGGGAGATCCTCCCTGGGACTTCATTGGGATCGGCAGCTGGCACCCCAATGGCAGCAACAACAGCGAAGCGCATTGGGCGATTCGACGATGGATCAGCGAAACTGCGGGCACGATCAGCTGCGACATCCGGTTCGCAAAAGAAAACGTCGGCTGTGGCAACGGCGTGACTCTGAGAGTCTTCCTGAACGGAGTTCAGCAGATGGCCAGTACTGTGGCCTTCAACAACGCGGTTGGGATCCAGACCAACCTGGTTATACAAGGAGTCGAGATGGGGGATTCGGTTGACTTCGCCCTGGATGCACGCGGGACCAACGGAACCGAGGAGGACGGTTGTGATGGGTCCACTTTCTCGGTCGTCATCTCGCAAGCGGCGTCTCCTGGCCTGGCGTGGAATTCACGGGCCGTGGTTGCGCGTGATATGACTGACGTCGCCGGCCAGTTGGAACTCGACCTCTCTTCACATCGGGACAAGCTCATCACCGGCACCAATGTTTTGGCGATTCAGGGGCTGAATGTGACCTCTGTGGACAACGATTTCTTTCTCCAGCCGGAGCTGCTGGGCGGTCGTGTGAACTTGAATCTCGATCAGGTGGCCTATTTTAGAGCCCCCACACCTGGCGGACCGAACAACGCGGGCAGCACCAACCTCGGGCCTGTGATTCTGAACGTGCGGCACTCACCTTCGGTGCCCCAGGATTCTGACGATCTGATCGTCACCGCACGGGTTCTTCGAACGTTGCGTGCGATCGGTACGGTGACGTTGACTTACCAGGCGATGTTTGGAACAGAAGTTGTCGTCAACATGCAGGACAACGGGACGAGCGGTGATGGAGCGGCTGGGGACGGGGTTTATGGCGCGCGTATCCCTGCCTCCGCGACGACTCCAGGCCAGATGATCCGCTACATGATCACGGCTCGGGACACGAGCGGGAACATTTCCAAGGAGCCTCCGTTCCCGGATCCCGCGCGATCTCCGAAATACTTTGGAACCGTGGTGGTGAACCCGACGCTCACGAACTCGCGTCTGCCGGTCCTGCATTGGTTCATCCAGAATCCGGGTGCGGCTGACACGGATGCCGGGACCCGGGGCGCGCTGTTTTTCCAGGGCGAGTTCTATGACAACGTCGGTTTCAATGTGCATGGCCAATCATCGCGAGGATTCCCGAAGCGTAGCTACGATGTGGACTTCAATGCGGGGTATAAATTCAAGTGGAAGGAAGGGGAGCCCAGGGTGGATGATATCAACCTTCTCAGCACGTGGGCGGACAAGACCCATATGCGGAACATCCTTGCGCACGAAACCTTCGCGGACAACGGATCGCCCGCACACTTCACCTTTCCGGTGAGGGTGCAGCAGAACGGAGCGTTTTTCAGCGTTGCGAACCTGGTGGAGAACGGGGACGACAATTTTCTGAGGCGGCTCGGCATGGATCCCAACGGCGCGCTGTACAAGATGTATAACTCGGCTGAGGATGCGGGTGGAGGCGAGAAAAAGACCCGCCGGACGGAAGGCAGCCAGGACCTTTCAGCCTTTATCGCCGGCATGACTCAGGGCAGCCCCGCCAAGGAAACCTACATGTACGACAACATGGATCTTCCGGAGGTCGTCAACTTCCTCGCCAACACGACTCTCATCGCGAACACGGATTGCTGCCATAAGAACTACTATCTTTACCGGGATAGCGATGGCACCCAGGAGTGGCAGGTTTTCCCCTGGGACGTGGATCTGTCCTTTGGTCGCGTCTGGACGTGTGGAACGCCGTGCTTTGCCTATTACGACGAGACCATCTACACCAACACGGCGTTGTTTGTAGGCGTCGGCAATCGAGTTATTACTCCGGTATTTGATCATCCTGCCACGCGTCAGATGTATCTGCGGCGTCTTCGCACTTTGATGGACACGATGCTTCAAGCGCCGGGAGTTGCGTCAACCAACGACTTCTATCGCCTCAAATCGCTGGCGCTGCGCGATCAGATCGCCCCCGATGCAAGACTGGATTTATCGAAGTGGGGAAGCTGGGGCGCCACGGAGAACATCACCCAGGCGGTGAACCGTGTTTGGAACGAGTTTCTGCCGGGACGAAGGTTGTTTCTGTTTCAACGCCAAACGGTGAGCGGGGGTGGCGAGATCCCGGCATCGCAACCCACCAACGCGTTGATTCAGATTACGAGCCACCTCGACTATCGGCCTGCTTCCGGCAACCAGGATCAGGAGTTTCTGACGCTCACGAACCCCGGTACTGCGCCGGTGGATATCTCTGGATGGGAGCTGGAGGGCGGAGTGCGATTCCAATTCAAGGGTGGCACGGTGATCCCCGGACGGAGCGCGTTGTTTGTGTCACCGAACACACGCGCGTTTCGTCAGCGCCTCGTGAGCCCGAAAGGCGGTGAGCGGCGATTGGTCACGGGCCCTTATGCAGGTCGGCTCTCAGCCTGGGGTGAAACCCTGCTGCTCATCGACACACGTGGCCGTCTGGTGAGCAGCAACACCTTCGCTCCGAATCCATCCCTGGCTCAGAGGCAGCTCCGCATCACTGAGATCATGTACAATCCGAAGCCGGCGGCAGCGCCCGTTCCTGACTCGCAAGAGTTCGAGTACATGGAGCTGATGAATGTGGGCGCTGGCTCCATCGACCTTCGGGGATGTCGACTCACCAACGGAGTCGAGTTTGTGTTTGATCCGTCGGTGCCGTTTGTTCTGGGCGGAAACGAGCGTGTGCTTCTGCTGCGGAATCTGAGCGCATTTCGAAGTCGTTACGGCGTCTCGCCCCGTGTGGCTGGGGAGTATGTTGGAAGCCTCGATAGCAATGGTGAAACGTTGCGCCTGGAGGATTCATTGGGGGAGAAGGTGCTCGAGTTCGATTACGACAACGATTGGTATCCCATCACCGACGGCCTTGGATTCTCGCTCACCATGACGAATCTCTCCGCGCATTGGGATGACTGGGGGAACCGCAGCCACTGGCGGCCCAGTGGGGTCATCCAGGGCTCGCCCGGAACACAGGACGCCCCGTTTCAACCGGCACCCATCCTTGTGAACGAGGTGCTGATCCACACCGATCCTCCGGCGTTGGACTCGGTGGAACTCTGGAACCCCACGAGCGCGGAGGTGGACATC
>VHDG01000193.1 GCA_016871475.1 Verrucomicrobiota bacterium | reverse complement strand
TGACAGCCGTTGTCACCAGCACAGGTTTGTTGCCGAACCGATCGCTCAATGGGCCCCAGGTCTTGAGCGAGATCAATCCTCCCAAGGTTCCCAGCGTCGTCAGCATTGTCAGATCGCCGAGCGACCTTCCCAAGCCGTTCAGAAGAAACACGCTGTAGAAGGGATTTCCTGCGTAAAGAAAAAGCCCGAACAACCCCGTGAAAATTATCAGCCGGGTAAAGTTCTGATCCCGCAACGGCTCGAAGAACGAGGGCGGATCGAGCTCCGCCTGCTGCCGTTGCGTGACGCTCTCCGGAAACCTCATTCGCAGAAAGTAGTAAAGTCCACAGAACCGCGCCACCGTGGCTGTCGCAAAGATCGCCCCAAAAACCCAGAGGGCATTGTCGTATGCATCCGCCAGCTGGCCCGCCAGCAATGTCACCACCAGACTCCACGCCCCAAAAATGACGTTCCGCCGTCCCAGGTACTTTCCCCGGATGTTCATGGGGATGAGGTCGGCGACGGCACCGGACCACGCCACGCTGCAAAAACTGTTCGCCAGAGTGGACACCAACACGATCACTGCGAATGCGACGTCGCGATGGCCCGGGGAAAGCCATGGGAACAAGGGCAGGATCGCCCACGGAAGTGCGTTGACGACGAATCCGATGGCAATGATCCGACGCAACGAAAAGCGCGATTGCATCCAGGCGGTGAGCGGCGGCTGAACAAACAGGCAGAGAAAGGGAGTGAGCGACAGGAAGGCGATGGCCGAGTTGCCCCATTGGAGCGCCTTGACTGCAAACCCGATCAGGAACGGCAGGTTACCCGTCGTGAGATGAAGCATCGGAACGCTGAAGCACGCCTCAATCGTGCAGTGCTTCAGTGACAACAAGAGCTCGCGTTTTCGAATCGCATCCATCCGGCGTCAAATTTGACCGCTTCCCGCCGGCTTCCCAGATCAAAAATGCCGGGGCGGACGCAGGGATGTGGCTGGCGCATCAACAGCTGGAGTTTTGTTGAACACACCTCGCGTCCGGCTAAGGAATGACGCAGGGAATGTCGCGACAGGCTAGAACACCGTTGGAACGCCAGGTTCAAGGATCCGAACCCGGTCCGTCCGACCCGTATCCTTGGCGAGGTTCCGCAGCCATTGCTCCGGGGCTTCCATGGGTTCAAATGAGAGCTTGAAGGTTCCATAGTGCATTGGAACAAACCAATCCGCCCCGAGATCCTCAAATGCTCTCATCGCTTCATCGGGTCCCATGTGAACCTTGCGGAATGAGTCCGGGTAATAGGCGCCGATGGGGAGGAAGGCGATCTCAGGCTTGCAGCGCAGCCCGATATCCTGGAAGCCCTTGAAGTAGGCAGTATCGCCGGCGTGATAGACGCATCGGCCCTGATGTTCCAACACAAACCCACCGTATCCCCGGTGTCCGTCATGCAAGGTGCGAGCTCCCCAATGCTGCGCGGGCGCAAAGGTCACCCTCCAGGATTCTGTTGCGAAACTCTCCCATGTGTTCAGCTCGATGATCCGTCCGAACCCCAGCCCCCGCGCCAGCTCTCCAACCCCCCACGGCATGACAGCCGTTCGTGGTGGAGGGATCTTCCGCAGGCTCGGCTTGTGGAAGTGATCGAAATGCGAGTGAGTCAAAAGCACCACATCGATGGGCGGCAGGTCCTCCACCCGAATCCCCGCGCGACGTATCCGTTTCAGCAGAAACAGCCAGTTCGCAAAGTTCGGGTCCACTAGAATGTTGAGATCGCTGAACTGGATCAGAAACGAAGCATGCCCGATCCACGTGATTGCGACGTCGCCCTCTTTCAGCCTCGGATAGACCGGTCGTTTGGATTCCCCCACCCGCGGTGTGAGAAGGGCTTTCCACACCATTTCATAGAAGAAAGCACGCGGGCTGAAGTGATTGCTGGGCGTCAGCTCCTTGAATGATCGCGGCAATCGTCGAAACCTGCGTGGCTTCCCATGCGATTCATTGGACGATGCGTTCATTTGTAAGTGACTGACGTGCAGAGTCATAGCAGATGCTGAATAATTTGCAACCCGTCCAGTCCAAACCAGTGTTCGGATCAGACTGAATTATGAAGACTTTATCGCTGGTGATGTCGGGATTGTTCGCAGCTGGCGGCTTGGGTCTCGTCCCAAGCGCGCAGGCGGGCGACCGGGAGTGGGCGACGGCGGGGAAGATTCTCACGGGTGTGGCGGCTGCGCATGTGATCAGCCGGGCCTTCGCCCCTCCGCCGGTCTATGTGGCTCCCACTCCTGTTTACGTTCAGCAACCCGTTTACGTGCAGCCCGCCCCGGTCGTCTATCAGACCGTGCAGACCATCCAGCCTGCTCCAGCCGTCGTTGCCCAACCCGCCCAGGTCGTTGCTCCACCGGCCCAGGTTGTAACGACCGCTCCGCAAGCGCCAGCCGCCCCTGCGGTAGTGGCGGCCCCAGCCCCCACCTATGTGGTGCAACCGGTCTATGTGCAGCCGGCACCTGTGTATGTCGCCCCTGCTCCCGTCTATGTCGCGCCGATGCCTTACTACTCCCGGCCTGCCCTGAGCTTCAGTTTTGGTTTCGGCAGCTGGCATGGGCATCATCACCACCATCACTTCGGCGGGTTCCGAAGCAGCCATTGCTGGTAACCATTGCTGGTCAGGACAGGTCCGTTGTTGACAACGCGGTGTCCCTCAAATGACGGGTGTTCTGCGGCAGGGGATTCTCGACCCAACCCAGGCGCGAGTTGCGCTCAACAAAACACCCGCTACCTATGAGCTGGGTTTAAGCATTGCCCCGGTTTTCTCACACCCAGCTCGCGAGGCAAAAACCACCGGAAAAACCCCCGAGATCGTGGTGCCTCCTTGGAAAAGAGTCGCGCGGTATGAAATGAGCGGGCCAGGTCACCACACGAAATGCAGCAGTTCATCTTCGAATGTTCCCTTTGGCTCGATCGACCTCGGGAGGAAGTATTCGACTTCTTCGCCGATGCGTTGAACCTCCAGGAAATCACCCCGCCGTGGGTCCACTTTAGGGTCCTCACTCCTCCTCCCATTCAGATGCGGGTGGGTGCTTTGATTGATTATCGCATTCAAGTCCACGGAGTTCCCCTGCGGTGGCAGACAAAGATCACTCAATGGAACCCGCCTGTTTCGTTTGAAGATGTGCAACTCCGGGGGCCCTACAAACTTTGGGAGCATCTGCACACGTTCGAAGAGGACCGGGGCGGCACGCTCTGTCGTGACCGCGTCCGGTATATGCCCGTGGGAGGAAGGCTGACGCACTGGCTGTTTGTCCGGAGGGATGTCGAACGCATCTTTCAACATCGAAGACGAGCCCTCCTGAAACGCTTCCCAAGCCTCACCCCCTCAACAAGTCCTGCACAGGTATCGTCGTGAGATCCGTGGTTGCCCAACGCGGCTGACTTTCACGCAGTTGTTCCAGGGTTGCTCCACCGGTCGCCACCGCCAGACAGGGTGCGCCGATCGCCCTCGCACACGCGACATCCAGAGGGGTATCGCCGATCACCATCACCTCCTCGCCCAGGAGCTCCCTTCCCAGGGTCCAGCTGCCCCGGTCCTTGGCGATGCGCGCGATCTGCCCCCGGTCCTCATGATCATCGCCAAACCCCCCGGTCACGAACTCCTGCCACATCCCGAACTGTCGCAGCTTTATCTCGGCTCCCAACCGTACATTCCCCGTCAGAAGCCCGATGAGTGGAGGGGCAGGTGAAGACCTCAGCCCCTCCATGAATTCCCATACCCCGGGACACGCCTTTCCAGGCTGGTGCTCAAGGATCTGCCCCAGCCACTGGTAATAGCAGCTGAAGAATTGCTGAACGTGGGCCGGGGTATGCTCGATTCCATGGCGACGAAACAGCTCCCGAACGAGCGACGTGTCTGTGCGTCCCGAAAACTCCACCCCTTCAATTGCGTTCGAGACCCCAAACGCAGTGGCAAAAGTCTCGCGGAACGCCTTTCGACCGGCGCCCCCCGTGTGGAGGAGCGTCCCGTCGATGTCAAAGAGAACGAGCCGGATCCGAAGAGTGGACATGTTCAGCCCTTGGATCCCTTTTCCTTCTGGTAGTGCGCGATCTCCGCCATGAGGAAGTGGATGAGATGCTTCAACCGTTCCTCAACACCCAGAGTGGCAAGAATCGTTTGGCGTGCGATGGGACTGGCCAGGACCGCGCATGAAACCATGTCGGCGAGATGATCCGGATGCGCGATTCGTTCGAGGTATTGAAGCACGTCCTCAACGGCCACCGCCGAGGCTTTGGACTTGGACTTCTTGCCCTGGGGTTCGGCGGGTCCCAGGGCGGGAAAGGGGAACGGAGGGGGACCGACCTTGAGGCGGTGCTTCACGAGTTCCAACACCTTGGCCACCAGCGCATCGATAATCACATTGTCCACCGCCTCGGCCGCCAGCGGGCGGATTTCCTCGACGCGGTAGGGTTTGGTCTGAACCGTTTGCACGAGCTGCACGCGGGTCAGGCCCTGCAGGATCAAGTGCGAGGTGCCGTCTGAATGATCGACGGACACCCGGATCAATCCCAGACCAGCGATGTGGCATGGCTTCTCCCGTACCTTCGCAGGATCCTGCATCGCCACTGAAAACATCCGATCACCCTGGAGAGCATCTGCCAGCATCTTGCGATAGCGTGCCTCGAAGATATAGAGAGGCAGCAACGCCTGGGGGAAGAGCGTCGCGCTCGGCAGGGTCATGACGGGCACTTGCGTCGGTATTTCCATGAATCAAATCTAAACTTCGGCGTCAGTTTATCAAGCAGCGGTCTCACCGCTTGCCTTTTGACGTTCATTATGGCCACATCTCTAAAACTATGAAGGCAGGGATTGCGATCTTATTGCTCGTGTGCTTCGGCTTGGGCGCGTTTTTGGTCTCCGAAAGGAATAAAGCGCGCGCCAAGGCGCAGAAGGACGAAAGTGTCATCGTGGCTTTATCCAATGACCTGGCTAAAGCCAGCAGCGATCGTGATGAGTTGCAGCGGATCAACCTGCTGCTTGAAACGAACATTGTTTTGGGCCGATTTGAGCTTCAGGGCGTCTCCAACAACCTGATCCGCACCTCCGCCGATCTCGAGAAAAGCCGGGCAGAAGCCCGGGCTGCAGCCGAGGCGGCTCAGGCGGAAATGCAGAAGCGCGACAGCAAGATCAACGAGCTTGAGCAGGAGAACACCACCCTCGAGAAACAATCCAACGAACTGACCGGCGCGATCACAGGCCTGGAAAAAGCCATCGTGGAAACCGAGAAGAAGCTGGCGGCTTCAGAGGGCGATAAAGAGTTCCTGGTCAAGGAGTTGAAACGTCTCCAGGCTGAGAAAGCCGAGCTCGAAAGGCGCTTCAACGACCTGGCCGAGCTCCGCAAACAGGTCTCCCAACTCAAGGAAGAGCTTTCGATCGCCCGTCGCATGGAATGGATCAAGAAGGGCATCTTCGGATTCTCCGAGTCCAAGGGAGGAGCCATGCTTGTTCAGGGGACCCGTTCGACAAACCCCAAACCCTCCACAACCTCCGCCACCAACATGGGCTTGCAGGCTGAAGTTCGCTCAGATGGCTCCGCGACGATAGCAACTCCGAAGCCGGCCCAGGCTCCTGCTCCCGCGACGCCGCCCCCGACGCCTGCCCCTGCCCCTGCCCCTACCGCTCCCAAGTGAGACGGAGAAAGGCGTGATTGAGTGGTGGTGCATTGATTGATTCGCATGGTCGGACCCTGCAGGACCTGCGAATCAGCGTAACGGATCGTTGTAACTTCAGATGTCTGTACTGCCTTCCGGAGACGGAGGCGGCCCTCAACTTCTATCGCGGCCGATGGGCCAACGCACAGGACTCGCCGGCGATCGCCCGCTCCTGGACACCCAAGGCTTCATTGCTCAGTTTCGAGGAGATCGCACGATTCGTCGGGATCGCCTGCCAACGGGGCATCGACAAGATCCGGGTGACAGGAGGCGAGCCCCTTCTGCGCAAGGACCTCCACAAGCTCATCGCCCTCATTGCTTCGCACTCAGGGGTGCGCGACCTGGCCATGACCTCCAACGGCTTTTCCTTCGCGCAGCATGCCCAGGCATTGCGCGATGCCGGCCTGCACCGCATCACCTTCAGTCTCGATTCCTTGCGGCCGGAGATGTTTCGGAAAATGACGGGACGCGATGGGCTGAAGGAGGTGCTGGGATCGATTGGACTCGCGCGCGCTCTCGGGCTTAAGCCGGTGAAAGTGAACGCCGTCATCATCCGTGGCATGAATGATGGGGAGATCCCGGCGCTGGCTGACTTTGCCAGAGCTGAGGCACTCAGCCTTCGTTTCATCGAATACATGCCCCTGGACTCCGCGCGCGCCTGGCAGAAGGACATGGTCGTTCCTGGTCGCGAGATCCTTGCCCTTCTTCAAAAACATTTCCCCCTCCAGCCCTGCCTGGCATCCAACCCGTCTGAGACGGCGCGTCGATGGCGGATTCCGGGCAGCGAGGCCGAGATAGGCATCATCGCTCCCGTTAGCGAGCCATTTTGCGGACATTGCAACCGTCTCCGTCTCACCGCTGACGGCCAGATCCGGACCTGCCTTTTCAGCACTGTGGAGCACGACCTGCGCGACCGGATGCGACGCGGGGATTCCGATGAAAGTCTGTCGGCGTTTTTGGATCAGACGGTCTGGCTGAAGGAAGATCGTCATCACATAGGCGAGCCAGGGTTCCAACAACCTGAGCGATCCATGAGCTGCATCGGCGGGTAAACGCAGATTTGAGAGCGCCTGCCGAAAGCGCGAGCCATCCAACCTGTCTCCCGCCTTACTGGTCGATCAGGGCTCGGTAGGCACGGATGATATTCGTTGCCTCTGAATCCGTCAGCTCCTCCTCCGGCAGGTTCTGACGGATGGTGCTCAACAAACTCCAATCCACCAGATTAGTGCTTCGTTCAATCCGATAGACCTGCCCCGTGGGTGCCTGCACCCGAACCGTGAACGTCCCGTTGCTCCACCGGACTCCCCACAACTTCGCCAGCTCGCCCTCTGAAAACCGCGGGCGAATCAACAGGTGATTCGTCAAGGTGAGATCGATGAACCTTAGCCCTGATTCTGCGATCCCATCCCAGGACAGCAATCGCTCGCCTTCATCAGGTCTGGCTTCCAATCGAACCTGGCTTCCCTGGAGATAAAACCGTTCCTCGGGTTCGATTCGAATTCTGCCCCGTCCGGTAGGGAGGACCGTCAAGGTCACCTGGTTGGTGTTTAACCGGGAGAAAAGCGCC
>VHDG01000192.1 GCA_016871475.1 Verrucomicrobiota bacterium | reverse complement strand
GCAGCACCACCCGCCGGACGTTTCTCCAACAGTCGGCAACCGCAGCCGCGGCTGTTGCTGCCGTCAACGTCTTCAAAACTCCCGTGTATGGCCAGAATCAAGCGCCCTCCAGTGGCCGCGTGATTGGAGCCAACGACCGTATTGTCGTGGGCTTCGTCGGTGTGGGTGGCCAGGGCATGGCTCACGTGCGCTCCATGAAAGAACACGCGGGCGCAAACAATGTCTCCCTGGCCGCCGTAGCCGATGTTTCCAAGCATCGAGTGGCGGAGGCCCAAAAGACCATCGGTGGCGACTGCGCCGGATTCGAGGACTATCGCAAGATGATGGAACGTACCGACATTGACGCGATCGTCTGCTCCACAGTGGATCATTGGCACACCCGTGTGTGTGTGGACTCGATGAACACCGGGAAGCACGTGTATGTGGAGAAACCCATGACCCGTTATCTGGGTGAGGCCTTTGAGATCTACGACGCGTGCAAGCGCACTGGCAAATTGCTCCAGGTAGGTTCCCAAGGCTGCTCGGACCTCAAGTGGCACAAGGCTGCGTCGTTGATCAAGGACGGGCGGATCGGTCCCGTCGTCATGAGCCAGGGCTCCTACATGCGCAACGCCCCCAAAGGCGAGTGGAACTACGGGATCCAGAAATGGGCCACCGCAGACGACATCAACTGGAACCTGTGGCTGGGCAATCAGATCAAGACCCGCCAGTCCTTTGATGCCGACCATTATTTCCGCTGGCGCAAGTATTTCCCCTATTGCAGCGGCCTGCTGGGTGACCTGTTCCCCCACAAGCTTCACCCCTACATGCTCGCCACAGGGAATCCGCAGTTCCCCGTCCGTGTCGCCGCCGTTGGCAGCCGCAAGGTGGAGACCGACAAGAACACTCCCGGAACCTACATGCGCGATGTCGCTGAAATCATCCAGCTGATCGCCGAGTTTCCGGATGGCATGGTGATGCACATCACCAGCGCCACCGTGAACGAGATGGGCACCCAGGAGATGATCCGCGGACACAAGGCCACTCTCACGATGCAGGGTAATCGTGTGGTGCTGACCCCGGAACGCTCCTTCTCTGAAGAGGTCGAGGCAGCCACCTTCGACAGCATGGACGGAAAGCCGTTCGTCGGTGAGCCGATCAGCGTTCATGAGAAGAACTGGTTCGACTCAATCCGGACCAACAAGCAGCCCAACGCAGGAATCGACCTGGCCGTCAAGGTGCAGACTGTGATCTCCCTCGCGGAGATGTCCGATCGCATGAACATGATGTGCCTGTTCAACGAGAAGACTCGCAAGGTCACCGACGCCAACGGCAAGGAAGTAGCGCCGCCGACTTACGGAAACGTCGAGCGGTCCTAGTCCCAACCCCGCGCAGTTTTCCACCCAACACCCCGGTCTCGAAGCTTCGAGCCCGGGGTTTCTTTTACATCTCCCTTGAGCCTACTCCTTCGATCGCCGTCCTCGGCTCCCTCCAACCACGTGCTGGCCGCACGAGAGGCCATGGCTACACGTTTTGAGATCGTGTTGCCCGGGAGGGACAAAGTGTCGTTGCGCGCGGCAGCCGACGAAGCCCTGGATGAAATCTCAAGGTGGGAGGATCGCCTCAGTTTCTATCGCAACACGAGCGAGATCGCGCGCATCAACACCCTGGCCGCCACCCAGCCGGTGAGGATCTCAGCCGAGGTGTTCGGTCTGATCGAACAAAGCATCAATCTGTCAAAAATCTCTCGTGGAGCATTCGACATCACCGTCGCTCCTCTCATGGAATGCTGGGGCTTCACCCAAGGCAGCGGAGCATGGCCGGATCCAGGACAATGGCGCGAGGCTCGTAATAGAGTGGGGTTCGAGAACATCGAGCTCGATGGACCGGCCCAAACCATCCGGTTCAGGAAGAAAGGCATGCGGATCGATTTGGGCTCGATCGGCAAAGGGTTCGCGATTGATTGCGCTGCCAGATTGCTCAGAGATCTGGGAATCGCCAACGCCCTGATCCACGGTGGAACGAGCACGGTGTGCGGAATCGGAGGACCTTCCGAGGGCAGGGACTGGAACATAGCCGTGGAACTGCCGGCCACGAACCGACGCAAAGCGAGGCTTGTGGGGGTGATCCCGCTCAGAGACGGCGCGCTCTCGGTGTCGGGTGTATGGGGCAAAGCGTTCCGCTCACGGGGCGGGGTGTATGGCCACGTGATGGATCCGCGATCGGGCAAACCGGTTCAGAGTGCAACTCTGGCTGCTGCGTCTCTGCCCTCTGCAACAGAAACGGATGCGCTATCCACCGCCTTGCTGGTCACAGGCTCGAAGGGATTCAGAACCCTCACACAGGCACGCCCGAATCTTCGATCAATAGTGGTCGAGAAGAGTCGATCCGGATCCCGCTCGCAGGCGGTTTACCTGCCAGACTCCTTGAAACCATCTCCACCTCGCTGACCCGACAGATCGGCAAACGACCAGGTGCGATCGCTTTGCCGTCAGTCCTCAGCCGACGGTGGAGGAACGGGGCGTATCGAGAGGCCCACGAGTCGTGCGCACAATTCCCGGCCCGCAGTTCTCACACTCCTCTGCCCCTGGATTGGGCCCACATCGGTTTCGTCCGATTTTCACAGCCTGATGAGGCCAGAGCTCCGGGCTGGGAGCGCTTCGCACAGGAAAAGAGGCGCGCGATATGAAAGAAGCGGGCTAGAGCCTCGCAGCCATCAGAAGATCGCGAACTTCCCCAGGCCGACTGTTTGCGCGCCCCGCCTCAACCAGCGAGCCTGCAAGCCTGCAGCCAGAGCTCCCTGATGATCCTCACAACCGCTATCACCCACATGCAGAATCGCTGCAGGCGGAAGTTTCAGGACACGCGCCGCTTCCTGAAAAAGTCGCCTGTCCGGCTTGTGGAAACCCACCACACCGGAAGCGATCACACTCTCAAAACGATCCATCCATCCCAGCCGTTCAATCAACGGGAGCAGTCGTTCATCCCAGTTGGATGTGACACAAACCGGAATACCCCGATCCCTCCATGCATCCAGGGCAGGAATCACATCCGGATACACCCTCCACGCATCGGGATGAGCAAACCCCTCGTATAGCTCCCCGAAAAAAGAATCCACTTCCGATTCGTCGAGCAGCCCTTGAAAAACATCGACGGCCAGGTTTCTCCAAGCCAGGCGATCATAGCCAAAGCCGCTCCGCTTTCGCCAAGAAACACGAAACCTCATCTCCAGGTCCGTCGGGGAAAACTGGCCCTTGCCTGCGTCCTTGGCCGCCCTGGCATAGACTTCTCCGACTGATGGCCAGGGCTCAAACAAGGTCCCACCGGCATCGAGGCTCACTCCCAGGACAGTTAGGTTCTCTGACATGATCCGGCTCCTGACTGCGCTTGCGAAGCCCCAGGTCAAAAAATGTGAACGTTCTCGGCCTGAAAGACGGCTTCGATCAGGATCCCATAGTCCGGATGGGGCGCGGTAAGGTCCAGGGTCCGTACAGGCTGGGCTGGATCAAGGGTGGACTGCGACATCACAGCCATTGAAAGTTCATCGACAGGGTTGATGATGATTTGGAGGGTCATGGACGTTCAAAAGCGCATGAGGAAACGGGCTGACGCTGAGAGCCGAGCCAGTTCGTTTCGATCAAGTTCCAGGAAAGGAACGGGTGTTTCTCCCAGCTCGGCGAGGTGCGGCGACCCTTTCTCGATGTAAACCGGCCTGCCGAAATCACGGACGATCGGAAGATAACGGGAGAAGTTGTCATCCTCCTTCAGTTCATCAGGGAACTCCTGCAGGGATAGAACCGCGGCTCCATGGAGGTAGAGCGACACTTCAACTTTCTTCCAGGCTCCGACTCCTGCAGCGATGCGCACAGCCTCCGCAGGACGGTGAGATGTGCGGGGATCGGACCCGACCAGAACGAGCAGTTTCGGCTTCGGTGAGTCTGTTGGCATGAAAGTTCAGTTAAAACTTAGAAAACGATCTGTGCCCGCGATCAGGTCGTTGACAACCGTTAACCCAGCGAAGACCGCACGGTCGTGAAGGGTCATGCCACGTTTCTGAGCACCATATGCGCATGCATACAGGATCAATCCCGACCCGCGCAACCGCTGCAGCCGAGGGTCATCTACACCAGGGACCGCATCATCGATACAATACAGGTACACGGTCACTCCCTTTTCGAGCGCGGCCTCAGCCGTGAACACAGCATGGTCGAATGATCGCAGCTGGGGGGCAGCCGAAACCAGGATTCCGAGTTTCTTGCCTTTCAAGGACACCGGGCGAACCTAGCTCGAGCGATGGGTGCTGAGTAGGGATTTCTTTTGAAACCCGGTCTTCGCACGGATCGCCCTGGCACGCCCTTGCACAGCCCTGGAAGCAGCGATGTTGGCGGGAGATTACGGGGAAAAATTCAGGTGGAGCCTTCACCGTTGCACACAGACCCTGCGTGCTTAATATCGCGAAACAAGATAGCTCAGATCCAGAATGACAATTTCGCTTCAATGACCCGCCAACATCCAAGCCAGGAAGATCGCGACGAGTCCGCGCCGGGCCTTCAGGCCGGAAAGCATTCCCCCAAGGGAGGCGACGTCTTACCCCGAGGTCTGACGCACGCATTCTGGTTTGCGACCTTCAACGCGTTTTCGTTTCAGATCGTGTTGGGCAGTCCCATGATCCTTTATGCGCGCAGCCTTGAGGCGGGAGCGGCTGTGCTGGGGCTGATTGCAGGCATGATGCCGCTGCTTGTTATTTTTCAGATCCCTGCCGCGCCCTATGTCGAGCGGGTAGGGTATCGAAAGTTTGTGTACGGCGGATGGAGCATCCGAGTCATGATCATAGGGCTGATGTCCTTGCTGCCGCTCCTGTCGCCCTGGTTGAATCCCTCCTCGACCCTTGGGCTGCTGCTCGCGGCGTTGTTTGGCTTCAATCTCTCTCGCGGCATCTCCAGCTGCGGCTGGCTGCCTTGGATCACAGCACTGGTCCCCGCATCGATCCGGGGACGTTACCTGGCGGTGGATACTGCGTTTGTGAACTCAGCGAGCTTCGCTGTGTGTCTGCTCTCAGCTTTCGCTCTGGGATCCAACCCGCCTCCCTGGAGATTTGCCGCCTTGTTTGCGTTCAGCGCCGCGATGGGCGCCATCAGTCTGTCCTTCCTCAAGCGAATCCCGGATGTTGCGCCTCCCAGAGAGGATCGGGGATCGGGACAACCCGTGCCCTGGGGGGCCATCGCAGGTTTTTCCCCGTTCAGGCGTCTCCTGTGGTTCGCGGTGGCCTGGTCCTTCGTGTTCGGAGGGGTGATGGTCTTTGGAGTCGCGTGGATGAAACATTCAGGTGTGTTTTCGGAGCAAACCATCCTGCTCCTGTCCTCGTTCAGCTTCGTGGGTGGCTTTGGGAGCTTGCTCCTTCTTGGAGAGCGTTTGGATCGGCTGGGAAGCCGTCCCGTGCTCCTCTTCGCCCAAACACTCACCGGGCTGATGCTCTGTGGCTGGACGGCCATGGCGGGAGGCCTGATTCCTGCCTCTCTGGGTTCCGTGGCTTTGCTGATGGCCGTAGCGGGATTGTGTGGTGCCGTGGTTCAGATGGCTAACACCAGGATGGTGATGGCCATCGCTCCAGCCATGGGCCGAAGCCACTTTTTCGCCCTGTTTTCCGTGGTGAGCAACGTGAGTTTGGGAATTGCACCCGTCGCGTGGGGATTGTTCATCGATGTTTTTGGCGCCCGCCGTCTGAGCTCTCTGGGACTGGAATGGAACTCCTACTCGAGCTTCTTCGCTGCAGCGGCCACCACGCTGCTAGCAGCGGTGTTTCTCTGCAATCGACTGGAAGAGCCTCAAACCTCCAGCATGCAGCGGCTCTTAAAGGACGTCCTCATCGAGTCTCCTCAACGATTCGTTTTGCGACTTTGGGGTCGTGGCTCAGCTCCTTGACTGACATCCCCCACACCGATACGGTTCGCGCCCATGAACTCGCGCGGTCGCTCCATGCACCTGGTCTGGGCCCTAGCAGCCATCGTCTATGCCTGCTCGGTATGCCAGTCCCCGGCCCCCCTGATCTACACCCCGGGAGAAGGCTGGCGTTACGAAAAGGCCGGAGCTGAGGGCAAATGGTTCAGAACCCGGGCGGCAGATCAGTTGGAGGTCGCCCAAAAAGCTTTTGAAGCCAAAGACTTCTCCCTCGCGAAGCGAGCTGCCGCCCGCACGGTTTCTCAGTGGCCGTTCTCAGACTACGCACCCGCCGCCCAGTTGCTGCTGGCCAGATCTGAAGCCGCGCTGGGCAACGATGAAAAAGCCTTCAAGGCTTACCAGAAGGTCGTTGAGAAATATCCGCGCATCGACAACTACGATGAGGTCCTTCGACAGCAGTTCGAAATCGCCAACAAGTTTCTAGCAGGAAAGTGGTTCAGGCTTTTCGGGACGATCCCGCTCTTTCCCTCGATGGATAAAACCATCAAGTACTACGATCAAATCGTCAAAAGCGGTCCTTACAGCTCGGTCGGACCGGAAGCTCAGATGAACATCGGGGCTGCCCATGAGAAGAAGATCATGAAGGACTACCCTGAAGCTGCCCGCGCCTACAACACGGTGGCAGATCGCTATAGTGACCGGCCGGTTGCAGGGGAAGCTTTGTTCAAAGCGGGAAATGCCTACCTCAAGCAGGCGAAGACATCCGAGTACGACCAGAGCATCTCAACCAAGGCGATCGACACTTTCACGGACCTCACCGAGCGCTACAAAGACAACCCTTCCGTTCCCGAAGCCAAGCAACACATCGAGGCCCTTCTATTGGAACAGGCACGGGGCAACTTTCAGATCGCTCGCTTCTACGACAAGCGCCGGCTTTGGGAAGGAGCGCAGATCTATTACAACGAGGTCATCAACAAGAGCCCCGAATCTCCCATGGCAGATGACGCCCGCCGAAGAATTGAGGAGATCAAGCGAAGGCTTGCTGCCCGATGAAACAGGCTAGGAAGCAGGATCTTTCGACGCGCCCCGTCCTCCAGGTCATCGCCCTTCTTGCCTGTTGCCTGGGGTTTGGGTGCGCGGGTTACAAGTTAGGACCGACCAGCGGCCAGGTCGCGGGTCAGCGCAGCGTTGAGATACTCCCCATTCAGAATCTGACTCCGGAACCAAGGCTGACCGACGCGTTTGATGGAGCCCTCCGGAGGGCGATTCAGCACGATGGGACTTTCCGACTCGAAACCCGGGACGAAGGCGACCTCATCGTCTCCGGGGTCATCACTCGTTTCCAGCGGAGCTATCTGTCGTTTGACCCCAGG
>VHDG01000191.1 GCA_016871475.1 Verrucomicrobiota bacterium | reverse complement strand
GGTCGGAGAAAGCGCGTCTCCGTCTCGAGCAGCTGCGAGACCTCCTTCTGATCCCACAGATGATCGCCGGTGGTGATGACATTGATTCCCGCGTCGAAGAGTTCCTCGGCGATTTTCGGAGTGATGCCGGAGCCTCCGGCTGAGTTCTCACCGTTCGCCACCACAAACTGGATGTCGTGCTGCTTTTTGAGGCTCGGCACCAGGACCTGCACGGCCTTGCGTCCAGGCTCCCCCACGATATCCCCTATGAATAGAAGTTTCACAATGTATGAGTCATCGAGATGAACCGGTCGGAAGATTCCGTGGCGAGTTCTCAGAGTGGAGGCGGCCCCGGCTAGATGAGTTCGCTCTCGAGCTTTTTGATTTCCTCCTTCAACCGTTTGCCGACCCGGAGTTTTGCGAGGTAAGCCTGGCTTGCGCTCACGCCCAGGACTTTGGTCACTTTTTCCACCGGCCAGTCCTTGAGCACGTAGCAGTCAAAAATCTGGAACTGGAGCGGTCTCACCTCCTCACGGATCAGGGTCAGCGCTCTTTCGAGAAGGGTGCGCTGCCACTCCTTTTCCCAAACTTCCTCCAGCGAGTTCCCGGCAGGGTCCTCGAATCTCTCCAGCGTGCCCGTTCGACGAGAATCATCCGAGGGGATCGAGGTGTTCTTGATGTGATCCTTCTGTTTGCGATGCAGTTCGATGATGCGCCAGCGGGTGTTTTGGAGGAGCCAGGACTTGAAGGAGCCCACCTTGGGATCGTATTGGAATTCCTTAAGCTTTCCTGTCACGGATCGCATGGTCTCCTGGACGATGTCCTGGGCATCGGCATCCGAGAGGCCGTATTTCATGGCCACGCCGTAGATGAGACTGCGGTACATCTCGTAGAACTGCTCGTGGCTCTGCTGGTCGTCCGGGTCCTTGAGACGCTCCAGCAAGCTGGCCCGTGTGGGCAAAGGATCTGTGCCGGCTCGCTTCATGCCATGCATCCTTGTCCCCTGCCCGAGCTGGAAGCAACCGAAAACCTGGACGTGAAGGGTGTCAGCGGGCTCCCCATCGCGTGTTCTTCAGAAACGCGACCAGGTCTGCGAGATCCTGGCGGCTTATTTGTTCCTCGAGCCCCTGCGGCATCACGCTCACTTCGGAAGGACGCATCTCCGCGATCTCAGCCTTGGCCAGCCGCACTTCAAGGTTCGGGCCAGTGCCCAGGACGACCTCCTCCGGGGAATCCTTCCTGATCACCCCGCTGTGGGTGTCGCCGTTCTTCGTGGTGAGATGCATGGGCTCGTAGCTGCGGACGAAGCTCGCGCTGGGATAGAGGATGGCTTCGAGGAGATCGCGTTCGCTGCGCACCTCGCCGATGCGGGTGAGGTCGGGGCCAAGATTGCCTCCTGCGTAGCCCATCGAATGACATGCGTTGCAGGCTGCCTTGGCGCTGTTGAAGATCGCTTGCCCGCGACGGATGTCACCTTTCCCCTGCACTTCCGCGAGCATGGATTCCAATCTCGCCACCTCACCGGCGCGACTTTGCTGTTGTTGCGTGAGGAAATCCTCCAGGCGCTTTTGAACCGAGATCGGATATTTCTTGAGCCGGGGTCTGAGCACATCGGCCCTCAGACTTCGTGCCGACCTGGCCTTGGACAGGGCATCGATCAACGATATCCCAACACGCTCGTTGTCGGTCTGCTCGAAGGCTGCCAGCACCCTCGGGATTTCGAGTGGCCCCATCTGACGAAGAGGCTCCATCAGGGACAGGAGCTGGCTTTCAGATAGCTTTGCCGTCGCCAGGACCGAGGCCGCATTCCCCCGGACATCCACAGGCTGAGCCTCCGACAGGTGTGAAAGCACGAAGTTAAAAAGATCGCTGCTCATGTCGAGCTTGCCTGGGGGGAACAGCGACAAGGCCAGGAGTCGATCGCCGGGTCGGAGCGAGGCGTTGAGGCCGGCTTTCAAAAGGCCTTGCGGGATCGGATCACCCTCCTTCTTGGAAGGCCCGATCTCTCGCGCAGCCTTCAGCCCGTCTCCGACCAGCTTCGTGTCCGCGTCCGCCAGGGCGATGGCAACACTCTGTCGCCACGGGTCGGGTCCTTCCTTCACCCCAGCCCTCGCCATGACTTTCAAGGCCAGCCTACGGGACTCCTTTGAAGCTGACTCGGATCCAGCGATCCTTCCCACAAGCTGTGAGACGGTGGAGCTCTTCGCGAAACGGGCCACCTGATCCACCAAGCCCGGCGTATCACCCGTGGCCCGTAGGCGGGTTTCAAAATAGCCTGCAAGGCTGTCGGCCCATTGTGGACGACGTTCGCAGATCCATGCGGCTGTGTTGCGAAGCTTCTCATCCGGATGTTCGAGAAGCTTGATCACATCCGACGCACCCAGTTCCGGTGCCTTGAGTTGATCCAGAACCATCAGGGCCGACCGTTGTGTGCGTGGGTCCCCGGAGGCCAACGCCTCTCTAACCGCGGAGGCGTCGCCGATCTCGATGAGCGCGAAGGTCAGTGCGTGGGAAAGAAACGGATCCGAAGGAAATGCAGCGGCGGTGGCCCTGAGGAGAACGGGCACTGCTGGTTTGTGCTGCATGCGGCCGAGGGCTTCCGCGGCGAGCCTCGCGACGAAGGCGCTTTCGGGAGCCTCGGGTGACGAGATGGCTTCGTGGAGAGCCGATTCCACTTTGGAGGCGTTGTTTGGGTTTGCTTCCCACGCGATGCGTTTGAGCTCGGCGAGTCGCCGGCTTCCGGTGAGAGGGGGTGGCGAGGCAAGCTTCCGATAGGCGGCCGAGCGTTGTTCAGTGGAGAGCTTCACGCCTGTCTTGTTTTTCAACCTGTAGATGGCCCCCAGCACGTCGGGCTTGGCCAGCTGCGATGTTGGGCAACAGAGCTTGTACCAGCCGCCTGTGTCGATGATGACGAGTGAACCGTCGGCGTCCTCCAGCACATCGGTGGGGTGAAAATCGATGCTGTCGCAGGCGAGCAGGTCGCTGTTGATGCTCGAATAGGAGGCGCCTTGAATCGAGAGCTTGTGTCGAATGACCTTGTGCAGGTTGAACGCGGTGGAGAAGAGGTTGTCCTGGTAGGTGGATCCCAGCCCGTCTGTGACGGTCCGGCACAAGCCGCTGGGTGCGCCGGCGCCCAGCTGGACGAAGGGATGCAACAGATCCGGCGTGGTTCGAATTACGCGGCCGTCTTCGATCACCGAATTGTGCTTGCCATAGACCCCACCATAGACGGCATGAGCCACGCCGTCCCGCCAGCCGGGCTGGCTGAAATCGATAAACGTGCTGGTGAAAACAGGCTCTCCCTCCGCGGTAAACGCCACTTCCACGGGATTGTCCATCCCGCCCGACATGACGGTTTCGAGCCCGGAGCCATCGGGCCGGGCGCGGAAGATGTGGGCTGCCGCGTCATGGATGGTAGGCTTGCCCGGTCTCTCATGGCGCTGTTCAGCGAAGGCTCCCTTGGTCCAGTAGATGAATCCGTCAGGTCCGAGGTGTGGGCCGTGGATATCATTGGCGCACCCGGTCAATGTGCCTCCCTTGAACCATTCCTCCCGCTTGTCCGCGACGCCATCTCCGTTTGTGTCCGTGAACTTCCAGATGCTTGGAGGAGCGGCCACGAAGATGGAGCCTCCGTGCCAGAGGCAGCCCTGGGGAAACATGACCTTGTCTGCGAAGATCTCCGAATGGTCAAAGACCCCGTCCGCGTCGGTATCCCGCAGACGTCGGATGCTGTGGGTTGGATTCTTGAGCTGTTCAGCCGGAGGGAGGTTGGAGCCGGACGAGTCAGTGATGTAGAGATTGCCTTGGTCATCGAAGCTTCCGCTGACGGGTCGCAGGGCGAGCGATTGATTTGCGACTTGGGACAGCTCCAGACCGTCAGGAAAGGTGAAGGTCCGATCACCGATCTGGGTGGTGGCGGCTGAGGTGGTGAGGGCAGGGGTGGCGCAAGCGATGAGAGAGCCGAGCCAGCGTGGCCACCGGGAGTGAGTGGATGGCTTCACCGCTGGAGGCTTGGAGCAGATAGTGGCAGGGCTTGTCATGACGCGTGCCACCGTGCCTTGACCCGCGTAAGGAGGCAAGACTTCGGAGGTTGGGACCACAGCCCTGTCTCAGGTTCTCGACCATGAGAAGCTAGCGACACTGGTCACGACGGAGTTCTTGGCATTGAGGACGAGGGGCCGATTACGATTACGAGGGGATGGAGGGGAGGGGTGAGAGTCGGGGTTCAAGCAGTGGGCTTGTTTCCGGCCGGGGGAGCTGCACACTTTCTTCATGATGCGCGGCAACATTCCCTCGACTGGGTTCATCCTGGCACTCCTGCTTGGACTGTCGATGCACCGTTCCGTGGCAACAGATGAGCCCCAGCTCGCTGCGGCGTGGGACAACCACGCTGACACCTGGGTGGCGACCGATGCGCTGGGCCGCGCAACACGGACCTTTCCCGAAGTGCCCGCGCCGAGGCCCAATCGCACGGTGGGCATTTTCTACTTCCTGTGGCTTGGCGAGCATGCGCAAGGCGGGCCCTTCGATGTGACCCAGATCCTGAGGAAGGATCCCAACGCCATGACGAAGCCGGAGAGTCCCCTCTGGGGCCCGCTGCACGTCCCGCATCACTGGGGGGAATCGTTGTTCGGCTACTACCGCACCCGGGATGAGGCGGTGCTTCGCAAGCATGCGCAGATGCTGAGCGATGCAGGGATCGATGTGGTGATCTTCGATGTAACGAACCAGATCACATATCGGGACGATTATCGCGCCCTGCTTCGGGTGTGGGCGGAGATGCGACGGTTGGGAAATCGGACGCCTCAGGTGGCATTTCTCACTCCCTTCTGGGACCCAGGCAAGGTTGTGCGCGAGCTCTGGCGGGATCTCTACTCCACTGGCATGCATCGCGACCTCTGGTTTCAGTGGCAGGGGAAGCCTCTGTTGCTGGCTGATCCGCTCCTGCTGACGGAGAAGCAGGAGAACGCGATGCAGAACACTCCGGTGGAACTAAAACCTGGCCACACACTCGGCCAATCCTTCATGGCCGATCGGGCATTTGTGTCCGTGGCGGCTCGGATGCCCACCTGGCGCAGCACAGACGCCGCAGTCACCCTCACCCTCCTGCGCGAGGGTCCGGGTGGGGAGCGTGTGTATGCAGACCGATTCCATCGAGTGACCGACAATGAATGGGTTCGCCTGCCCCTGCCCTCAGCGATGACGCCGGGACGCTATTATCTCGAGGCATCGGAGCCTGCTGGACAGGTGGGATGGTGGAGCCACACCAGCGATACCTTGGATCGTGGAGAAGCCTTTGTTGATGGGAAGCCCGTGTCCGGAGATCGCACGTTGCGTCTGGAGTGGGCGGAGGGCGAGAGCCGAACGATGCTTGATTTCTTCACGCTCCGCAAACCGCAGCCGGACTATTTCGTGGGTCAGACCCGGCCTGACATGTGGAGCTGGCTGGAGGTGTATCCGCAGCATGTCTTCACGAACTCGGCAGGCCAGAAGGAACAGATGTCGGTGGGTGTCGGGCAAAACGCGGTGAACGGACGGCTCGGATCGATGAGTGAGCCCGGCGCACACGGCCGCAGTTTTCATCGGGGAGCAACTGACTCCCGACCCGATGCGGTACGTCTCGGTCTGAACGTCACGGAGCAATGGAATCGGGCGTTGGAACAGGATCCCATGTTTGTTTTCGTGACCGGCTGGAACGAGTGGATTGCCGGACGGTTCAAGGAGTTCAACGGGATCAAGCGGCCGGTGATGTTTGTGGATCAGTTCGATCAGGAACACAGCCGCGATATCGAACCCATGCGTGGAGGGCACGGGGATGATTATTACTATCAGTTGGTATCCCAGGTGCGGCGGTTCAAAGGCGCCCGGCCGCTGCCGACCGTCCGTTCACGGAGAATCCGCGTCGATGGCTCATTCAAGGACTGGAGCCGGGTCGCGCCGGAGTTTCGTGATACGGTGGGCGACCCGATGCGTCGCAATCAGTCCGGCTGGGATACAAACGTCGTGTATCTCAACACGACAGGTCGCAACGACATCATCGCTGCGAAAGCCAGTTGGGATGCGAGGAACGCCTGGTTCTACGCGCGCACCCGCGAGCCGTTGACCGCCGCGACCGGTGGGAACTGGATGGTGTTGTTTCTGGATCTGGACGCTGATGTCAGCACGGGCTGGCTTGGATACGATGTCGTGATCAATCGCACCGGGCCGGGCGTGGTGGAACGGAACGAGGGTGGCCGGTTTGCATGGAAAACCGTTGGAGCTGTTGAATGGCGGATGGCTGGAACCGAGCTGGAGTTGGGAGTTGCCTGGGGTGCGCTTGGCGTGGCGGCAGGCTCCTTGCCGACGCGCATCGACTTCAAGTGGGCTGATAACTGCTTGGCCCTGGGCGAGTGGTCGGATTTCACGCTGAACGGTGATGCCGCACCCAACGATCGGTTCAACTTTTCAGCGCGAAGCGAGAAGTTCAAGCCCGGTGAGTGAGTCCAGCCTTCCCGCTGGGGTGGGGTGATGAGCAAGCCAGGGGCCGGCGGGGACGCCAGCGATCCCAGGAGGCATCCTGAATGATGCTTTTCATGCATCACGAGATTAGTAGTGTCGCACCCGTGTTGCAGAGTTACAAAAACTGCCCATGGCCATGAAGCACGTCGATGAGTCCTCGCCACTGGATGGCGTGCTGGAACAGCGCCTGAGGTTTCTCTGTCCGGCTTTGGTCTGCTGGGCGGCGATTGCGGGGGGTTCTGTGGGGCTGTGCGTTGACTGGCAGTCCGTCCCTGGAGCGTCTGGACAACGGCAAGCCCGCCTGCAAACGCCTCCTGGAGGCCTGAGCCCGGGGTTCTCGACCCTTGATCCGGCGCTCACGGGGCTTGCCTTCACCAACCGTCTCGCCGCTTCGCGTTCCCTCACCAACCACATCCTCATGAACGGATCGGGCGTGGCCTTGGGAGACATCAACGATGATGGTTTGCCTGACGTGTATTTGTGCGGGCTCGATGGGCCGAACGCACTGTTCCTAAACCAGGGCAACTGGCGTTTCGAAAACATCGCGGCTGCGGCCGGCGTGGAGTGTCAGGGATTCGATTCAGCCGGAGCGGCACTGGCAGATCTCGACGGGGACAAAGATCTCGATTTGCTCGTGGCCTCCGTCGGTTCAGGCGCCCGGTATTTTGAGAACATGGGTTCTCAGCGATTCGTGGACCGGACCGCCCAGTCGGGACTTGGCTCAACATCTGGAGCCATGGGGTTTGCGATGGCCGACTATGACTCCGACGGCGACCTGGACGT
>VHDG01000190.1 GCA_016871475.1 Verrucomicrobiota bacterium | reverse complement strand
TTGGAAACGGTCGCTCCGGGCTCACCGAAACTACTGGGTGGAGACCCCCGGGTTTCGAAGCAAGTACGGTCCCTTCCTCCTGTCCAGTTATCACTACGGATTCAGCGAGAAGGTCGAGGGCATCCTCGACATGGACTACCGTCAGAAGCGGGGATTTGGATACGGCCCCGGGCTTGGATACGACCTCGGTCGCTGGGGCAAGGGAGAGATGCGGTACTACCGGGCCCAGGATGAGGATCCTGGCCTGGACCTGAACTCGAACCCGATCCCGGATGAACGTCAGAGGGGCTACCTCCAGCATGTCGGAACGCCGTTCACCAATCTCACGGTTCGTGCTGCCCTCCGTTACCAATCCGATCAGCAGTTCATTCGTGATTACTTCGAGAAGGAATATCGCGACAACGTTCAGCCCTCGACCTTCCTGGAGGTGCAGAAGTCCTGGAGGAACTGGAGCTTGAATGTGATGGGTCAGGGGCAGGTGAACGACTTTCACCAAACCATCGAGCGGCTTCCGGATGTGAAATTCACCGGGCTCCGCCAGCAGTTGGGAGAAACACCACTGTTCTACGAGTCTGAAAGCTCCTTCGGTTACTTTCGTCGCCGATATGGCACCGCGGGACTCGATGGCTATGGGGCGATGAGAGCCGACACCTTTCATCAAATCCTTCTTCCAAAGACTTATTTCAACTGGCTGAACGTGACTCCCCGAGTCGGCAGCCGGGGAACTCACTATGGCGAGGTGGACGGGCGTGGCTCTCCGTTCAATGAGCGGGACCGTTACGTTTTCAACACCGGTGCAGAGTTTTCAACCAAGGCATCACGGGTGTGGTCTGGAGCACGCAACCGATTCTTCGAGATCGACGGGCTCAGGCATATCGTGGAGCCGAGCTTGAACTACGCATTTGTTCCCACCCCTTCGCGCATCCCGAGGGAACTCCCCCAATTCGACTATGAGATCCCAAGCCGGCGTCTTCTTCCGATCAACTATCCCGACTACAATGCGATCGATTCGGTGGACAGCCAGAACGTCGTCCGGATGGGCTTGAGAAACAGATTGCAAACGAGGCGGGACGGGCAGTCGGAGGATGTGGTCTCCTGGGCTTTGTATAGCGACTGGCGGTTGCATCCGAAACTAGGGCAGGGAACCTACAGCGATTTGTACTCCGACCTGGATCTTGCCCCGTTCCGTTGGCTGGAGCTGAGCTCGGAGCTGCGTTACAGCCTGGACGATGGCGATTGGAAGGAAGCCAATCACCACGCGACGATCACTCCCAACAATGTGTGGAGTGTGGGTGTGGGGCATCGGTACTTCAGGGATGATCCTCTTCTCGGGGTGGACTCGGGCCACAACCTCTTCTCGACACGGTTCTACTACCGTTTGAGCGAGAACTGGGGTTTTCGCAGCGTTCAACACTTCGAAGCCAGGGATGGCACGATGGAGGAGCAGGCGTACTCGGTTTACCGGGATTTTCGCAGCTGGACCGGCGTGATCACTTTCCGGGTGCGGGAGGGCTGGCGCAATGAGCCAACCGATTACGCGGTGGTGGTGGCGTTTAATTTCAAGGCCTCCCCCAGATTCAAGAGAGGCTCGGATATCAACGAGCACAGCCCGCTCCTTTACTGATTCCAACCCCAGCGGGAGGAGAATGTTGGTCCAGTCCTGTGACTTTTCGTCGATGAAAAGTCAGGGACATCATGTACTCCAACCGGTGCATCGGAATGATTCTTGTCTGGGTGATCCTTGCTCTCCGCGGGTTGGGGCAGGATTCCGACCTTTGTGGGTCGTGTTCGCAGAAGATTGGCGGTCGCGCCTACCAGGTCCATGACCGCATCCGATCCCGCCAGGTGATCATCTGCGACCGATGTGCAGTCCTGCCAACGAGGTGCGACACATGCCAGCTGCCTGTCGCGCAGGATTACACCCGGCTCTCCGACCAGCGCCTCCTTTGTCCGTTGGATTTTCGGGAGGCGGTGTTGGATTTACGCGTGGCTCTCGAGATTTTTGGCGAGGTCAAGCGTGACCTGTTCGCGATTCTCTCAGGGCTGGGCTATCTGCCGGATCAACGAATTGAGCTTCGTCTGGTTGATCGCAAAGAGCTGGGACGCATTTTCGCCGGGACTCCCGGTGCGCACCCGGACTCATCTTTGCAAGGCGTCACTCGGACGCGTCGCTTGGGGAAGGACTCGTTCGAGCATCAGATCTTCCTGTGTCTTGGGCTGAGCCGGAGCCGGATCGCGGCTGTGAGCGCTCATGAGTATGCCCATGCGTGGATACACGAGAACAAGCCGATGGATCGTGTGTTGGATCGCGACACCGAGGAGGCATTCTGCGAGCTGACCGCCTTGCACCTGATGCGCCAGCGGGGCGAGGAGCGCGAGGTGCGGGCCATCCGGGAAAACGCCTATACCCGGGGGAAGATCGATGTCCTTGTGAAGACATCCGACAACTACCAGTTCCACCGCGTGGCCGAGTGGGTGAAGTCAGGGGTCGATGCAACGCTGGAGGATGATGGAACGCATCGAGTGGCGATGATGCGGGACACGCCGGTCCCTCTCTTTGGATACCTGCCCCAGGTCAAGGCTAGGGAGTTCAGCGGTCTCAGGCTGCAAGGCCTCTCGGGGACAGGAGGCAAGAGGTTTGCGATGGTGAATGGCGCCACGTTGCAGGAGGGCGAGAGGGCGAAGCTGCGGGTGGCGGGTACCAATCTGTGGGTGACCTGCAGGGAGATTCGATCGAACGCAGTCGTGATCGTAACGGGAGATGCGATGGAAGTGCAGGTGCTGGAGTTACAATGAGAGCGTGCGAGGTGGTTTGGGGCGGGTTCAAGCGGGAGACCTGCGATGCCTTGCTTAGAACCCATCTCACAAATAGGTAGGGGGTGCGCTGCGGTTCTTTTCGGCGGCTGCTGCGTTGCTCGTCGGTCGAAGATCCTGGCGAATACTCTCCCTCCTCGCGCCTTGCCGCCGCCAAAAATCCCTCGCAACGCACCCCCTCCCTATTTATGAGACGGGTTCTAGAGTCGCGTCGGAGAAGGCACCTCGAGTATGAGAGATTCGAGCTAGGCCACAGGTCATATCACTCCTTCCATGCTCCTTCTTGCCCTCGAAGGCATGTTTGGATACTTTACGACTCCGCGCGCGAATATGACTCCGAATTCAGCGATTACAGATTGCCGGTCCAGGACTGGAATGTGGAGGGCACCCGCCTGTGGGCTGGCTGCCGCATTGTGGGCTGCTGGCCTGAGCGGATGTGGAGACTCCGGGACGCCCAAGCACACAGCTTCCAGCGGAACAAACACACTCCTCCAGGGTGAATTGATCCAACCACTGGTTGTCAGCAATACGGCTTCACCAACCGTTTCCACCATTCCCCCTGGATCTCCCATCGAGGCAGCGCCGACCGCTCCAACCCAGCAGGTGGCCGTGGTGTCCCAAGCCGGGCTTTCCAACTCAGTGACCGCGACCTCCAACCCCAGTGCGTCCAATGCCTCCAATGCGGCGATCGGACTATCCACGAATCAGCTGGTCGCAGCCGATGGTGAGACCCTGATTGTGGGCTTCGACAAGCTATCCGCGTTCAATTTCGAGGTGAGCGATGACATTTTGCAGGCTGGGACGACAAATGCCGCCGATGTCGCCAAACTCACCGCTGAGCAGATCCCGAAGGATATCAAGGACTACGATCAGAAGCGTATTTCCCTGAAGGGGTTCATGCTCCCGTTGAAGGTGGAGGGAGGGAAGGTCACTGAGCTCTTGTTGATGCGTGATCAATCCATGTGCTGCTACGGAGCCGTCCCCAAGATCAATGAATGGGTGAGCGTGAAGATGGTGGGGGGAGGAGTGAAGCCGCTCATGGACCAAGCCGTGACTTTACAGGGGAAGCTTTTCGTCGGCGAGATGCGCGAGAACGGGTATCTGATTGGCATCTACCGGATGGACGGAGAGACCCTTGATGGGCCAGTTGAGAATTGAGCCCGCGCGACGGCTCTGGTTGATCAGGGCAGTGTGATGCGGTACGCGGTGAACGGGTTGGTGGTGGCAATTCCTGTGAGGGTGCGGAACGAGTTCGTCAGGCGCACCACCGACACATTTCGCCATTGGACCGGAGGAGAAAGGCTCGCGGTGCCCTGAAGCGTGTAGTTTGTGCCGCTTCGCCCAAATACAACCAAGTCCACCGAGTTCGAAAGGCCTTTGGAAACCTGCAATCGGGGAGGGTGAGTTTCTGTTTCGAATGCCCGGTAGAATTCCAGTGCACCCGTTCCACCTGGCACATCGAGAGGGGTCGTGAGCTGGCTCACGGCAACTTCTCTCACAAAGCGCCAGGGGCCGGTCAGCGTTGGGGCGGTTTCAATGCCATAGGTGAACAATGGCTTTCCATACAGGGTAAGATTGCGTCGAGCGCCAACTCCGTGATGCGCCTCCAGCAGGGGCTCATTGACCACCACCACCACCCGTCCCGGTTGACGCAGGGGCGTTCGCGCAGCTGTTCCATCTGCTCGGGTTGCGCCTGCGGTCGAAGGAAACAGTGAGACGAACGAGGAGGGGACGCCCGTCAGAGCCGTGAACTGCAACCGGACCAATTCGCTCGAGGTCAGGAGCAACTCCCCGGGTCGCGGGAGGATCGTCATCCTGTATCCCTCAGAGCCCAGCGGCTGAATGGTCGTGCGGGACGGGTCCACCTCCGGGGCAACGGGGATCAGCGTGAGGTTGCCAAGCCTGCCGGCGGGGATGGTGAGATCGAGCGAGAGCCGGCTCATGGCGATCGTGCTATCGACTGAGATGGGGACACTGCTGGTCGTTCCTCCGCGCATGACGGTGGATCCGATTTCGATGGCGACGATTTCGCTGCGAGCCTGGGTGGCCACGGTTCGTGCGACGCGGAACGCATCAGCGAGTTCGACGGGAATGGTCAGAGTGGCGCCGCCATCCGGGCCTCCGCCCAGGACTTGCGCGAGTGCCCTGATGCTTCCGGTGTGGGTGAAGTTGGCTCCGCCGCCGAGTTCCACCAGGTCGGCCAGATTAAACCAAACCTGGTTGGTTTCCCCTCCGTCACCCACGACTCCTGCAAGCAGAGTCATGGTGTTACTCACGGAGAGAGTCACGATTCTCCCTGCCACATCCAGACCCTGGACATCCATGAGGATTTGCGCGCCGTCGGGTACCAGCGAATTGCGGGCGGATGTGCTGGCGAATGGGAAGGGGCCGGTGACGGGGCTGACGTTGGTCGAGGATGCCGACCGCGAGATCAGCTGGAAATGATAGCGTGTGGATGGCTCGCATCCGCTGACGCGAACGGCCCGAAGTCCGTGGTCGCTCGTCTTCGATCGAAGAAACGTTTTGCTCTGTCGACGTTCGTACGCATTCGACGAATAGGGGCTTCCAGTGTGAAGAGGGTAGGGTTCGACCGCGAGTTTGCCGTCCAATGGAACCGTGCCGTTTTCATCGGCGAACAGCCGGATGTCAGAGGTCAATCCCGGCTGGCCTCGCCAGATGACGGTAAAGCCGCTGGGGGTGACGTTGGCTATCTGAACGTTCGTGGAGCTCTGTTGGGCGTGGAGGCAGGCACCTGGCATCAGAAGGGCCATCCCGAGCATCAGGCAGACAAGGACATGCCTTCGGCGGCGTCCGTGGTCCCGGCCGGGTTGAGAAAGGTAAGGGTTCATGGAGGGCAAGGGTTAGGGTTTGATGGCAGGGATCTCGACTCCGGGAGGGGCTTCAACGGTGTGGCCCTGGCGTTGCAGCCCAGCCTGCCCCTTGCGAGCAAGGGCCGCCTCGCCTCCGGCAAGAATCACGTAACGGGTCATGCCGTTGGCTTTCATCGCTCGCGCCGTTTGCTCCGCTGTTCCATCGCCGTTGTCCACCAGCACATACAAGGGTGTTCCACCACCGGCGGCTGATCTGGTTGCGATCCCGGCCTGAAAGGGAGAACGAACCACCGGGGCACCCGGAAACTCAGATCGCAAATCGGTCAACGCCACGGGCTCGCCCGATTTCAAGGACTGCCCGGCGGGAGCGCTGGCAGGCTTCCTCAGATCCACCAGAACCACATCGTCCGGGGAAGTGGTCTTGAGCTTTTGATAGGTGATCTGTGGAATCTCCTCCTTGGTCATGCCGAAGGGAATTGTCGCCGGCCCCTTCGCCGCGATCCACGCCGCGTAACCGCCATCCAGCAGTTCAGCCTTGATCCCCGGTTTCTGATTCAACGCTGCCACAACGGCCTCAGAGCTCTTCCCTCCCAGGCCATCGTCATAGACGATGACGGTGCCAAGCCTGGGCAACCGCTTGTCAGCCACCACCGCTGCCGGGATGTTGATGGCCCCCTCGATTCTTCCCTTTTGGTAGAACTCAGTGCTGCGAATGTCGATGAATGCAATCGGTTCTCCGGCCTGCAGTTTTCTCAGGACGTCTGCCACCTGCGCAGATTGGGCGGTGTTGATGGGTAGGAGCCACGTGGTTGCGGCGAGGACAAGTGCTGATGCGATCGATGATTTCATGGGATCAAGGGCGGAAATTGGAGACGGGATTGGCCATGTCGAGCATGACGGTTGCGACTCTGGGGATGAGGAAATCGCGTCCCATCGGACGGCCGTTCTCGAAACTGGCGGCCATCCACAGGCCGGACTCAGAATCAAGCATTCGGATTCCCCGCACATTGGCACCGCCGAGCCGGTTGAGCAGTTGATAAGCACTGTACTGGCTGGGGAACTGGGTGAAACTGAAGGCGTTCACACCGGCAGCCAGGTTGAGGGTGGAGGTGCCGGCGGGTCCCAAATCGAGCACCCGACCTGAGCCGAACTCGATCCACAGGAAGGAGCCCGCAGTGAGGGCGAAGTTTGGTCCGGAGGGAACCCCGTTTTGCCATGCCGCCGTCTCGGACTGCGGCCTGGGTGTCAGCGCGGTGTAGCGTGTGATCGCGGTGACACCCGCTTGCTCGTTCCAGAGCTTGAGCAGGGCGTGCGCGTTTTTCTGGAAGGAGACCATCGCAGGTGTGATCGCAACCGCATTCACGTTGCGGAACACACCCTGAAGAGCTGGAAGGTCAGCCGCCTCGATACTCGTCTGCCCGTCACGTGTTTCCTGCCAGATGGCTTTTGCTCCGGCGAGCGAGATCCGATCCTTCTGAGTGCGGGAGCGTGTGACTGGTGCTGAACGCAATGTGGGAAGGTGAATGAGCCTCACATTTCCCTGGTTCACTCCCAGAGAGTCCTCCATGCAGGCCACCCAGGATCCATCGATGAATGGCCTGAATTCGTCCTCGGGAGTGTTGGTGACGCGGAACTCGACGTTTCGTTGGAAGTCCCAGCCGTACA
>VHDG01000189.1 GCA_016871475.1 Verrucomicrobiota bacterium | reverse complement strand
GAATGCGGTCCCACCGTGATCTGGCGGCGCAAAGCCGGTTCCCGCCAGTTGATCCGCCAGATCTGTGACGCAGACAAAAAGAACCGCTGTTCGGGGGTGAAGCCGTCGATCGGCTTCCGCTTGGAGGGCGTCTTGTCCAGTGCTCGTTGCAGCGCTTCATAGGCGATGCTCACGCCACCAAGGTCTCCGATGTTCTCACCGAGCGAGAGCCGGCCATTGACCTTCACGCCGGGCAGCGCTTCGTAGCCGCCATACTGATCCACGAGCTTCTGTGCACGAATCTCGAAGGCTTTGGCGTCTTCTTCTGTCCACCACTCGTTCAGGTTGCCTTCTGCATCAAACTTGCGCCCCTGATCGTCAAAATGATGGGTGATCTCATGACCGATGACGAAGCCGATCGCCCCATAGTTCACAGCGTCATCCATCGCTGTGTCGAAGAAGGGTGGTTGCAGGATGGCCGCAGGAAACACGATCTCGTTCTGTGTCGGGTTGGCATAGGCGTTGACGGTTTGGGGTGTCATGCCCCACTCGGTTTTGTCCACAGGCTTGCCAATGCGGGCAATCTGGCGTCTGGCTTCGAAGACTGCCGCACGTTGAGCATTGCCCAGGTAGTCGTCATCCCGGACTTCCACGCTTGAATAGTCGCGGAACTGTTGAGGATGACCAATCTTTTGGGTGAAGCGGTCGAACTTGGCCAATGCCTTTACACGCGTGGCATCGGTCATCCAGTCCAGTTTTTGCAAGCGCTCACGGAAAACCACTTTGAGATTGTCGATGAGCTCACTCATCCGGGCCTTGGCTTCGGGTGGATAATGCTTCCGCACGTAGAGTTCACCGAGCGCCTCACCCAGTGCGCCGTTGATCACCGACGACGCACGCCGCCAACGCGGCTCTTGTTCAGGCTGTCCACTCAACTCCGTACCGTAGAAAGCAAAGGATTCGCGTTCCGCCGCTGAGTGCAGGAACGGCGCAGCATCACGCACCAAGTGCCAACGTAGGTAGGTCTTCCAGTCTTCGAGCGGACGTTGCTTCACCAGAGCTTCAAGTGCGTCGAAGAATTCGGGTTGCCGGACGATCACTTCCGGCAACTCCCCCAGGCCGATCGCTGAGAGATACTTTTGCAGGGAGAGCGCCGGGTGTTTGGAAACAAATGCTGCCGTAGACAACTTGTTGTAATTCTTGTTGGGATCACGCAGGTCTGTCCTGGACTTGCTTGCCTTTGCCAACGCGGTCTCCAGTTCGAGAATCGTTTTGGCGCCTGCTCCGGCCGTGGCTTCGGTGTCCCCCAGCATGTGGAGCATTTTCGATACATGTTTCACATACGCTTCACGCTGCTTGGCAAAGCCGTCCGCGAGATAGTATTCCCGATCCGGCAGCCCCAACCCGCCCTGGCTGAGGTAGCACGCGTAAACTGTGCTGTTCTTCAGGTCTGCGTAAACGGACTGCCCAAACATCGCACTCACGTCGCTCAACTGAAGATCTGCCAGCAAAACCATGAGCTCCTCGACACTCTTTACCGCGGCCACGCGCCTCAAATCGGGCTCGATTGGTTTGAAGGCAAGCTGCTCGATCCGGTTGGTGTTCATTGCCGAAGCGAAGAAGGAGCCGACGAGTCGCTGGGGTGTGCGTGGTGCAGCCGAGGAAGCAGCAGCTTCTTCCAGGATCGCCCGGATCAAATGCTGGTTTCGCTCCGTCAACTCATCGAAACCCGACCAACGCGCCTTGTCCGCAGGGACTGGATTGTTCTTCTGCCATGTGCCGACGGCGTAGCGGTAGAAATCCACCGACGGCTCGACGGATTTATCCATGAACTCGATGGAGAAGCGGGGCACCTTGGGTGTCGTTTCAGCGCGGCTGACAGATGCGATGGCGAGCGGGAACATCAGCCCCAAGCCGAGGGTGAAGTTCACCATGGGTGAACGATTGATCATGGGTCGGACCCTGACCGTTCCCAGGCATCGCGGCAAGGACTATGGGCTTTCTGCAGCGCGTCCGGCTCAATGCCAGCCTAGTGGAGGTCCACGGCCAGGTCGCTTGCCATCATGCCGGGCCGCCAGCGCTCCCAGCGGAGTCGTGCGCCGCGAGGGCTCTGAAAGTGTCCCACTATTTGCGGCGGTTTCATTTCGCCACCGGACCCACGTATCGTCTGGCCACCACCACATTGTCGAAAAACACAACGTTGGTCGGGTTCTTCGTCCACCGGTCCGTCACGTAGGACTCGAGTGTGAGTGCATTGGCCTTCAATCCCGGCGTCTTCCGCCAGTTGATGCCCGTCCAATGGCCCTGAAGCCGGCCATCGATCCAGAAAGCCTGTTCACCATCCCGCTCACCCGGAGTGTTGTGCTTGAGCATGAACTCCACTGTGATCCACCGGTCCCGGGGGATCGCGGGCGCCTCAGGAACCGGGAACGAATTGCCCCAGTACTTCCCGTCACGCGATGCCGTCATCTCGTGCCAGTAGCTGTAGAAGTTCCATCGCCCCGGCGGGGGATTCCTTCCCCAGTCGCCCCACGGCTCCACCGCTGTGGAAAACCGTTCGTTACCTTCCGGCTTCAAACCCGCCCCTCCGAACCCGCTCCAGCGTCCGCCACCCTTCATCGAGGTGTTCGCACGCAGCGTGACAAAGTGATGCACGTAGTCGCAATCCGCAGCGAAACGCGTGAGGAACCGGATGAACAAGGTATCGGACGAGTCGAACCAGCGGGTCAACCCGCCTCCCGTGTCCCTTCCCAGATGTGCTTCAACACGCAGGCATCGCCGTCCCAGCCCGCTGTCCGCCCCCGGATCCACCAGCGAGAGCACTCCCGGCTTTTTTGTATCCGCCTCGTCCCAACCCTTTCCGATCCCCTCCGATTCGAAATCATCTGCAAAGATGACCTCCGGACTGGCTCCGATGCCGGCATCGCCCGGGAAGCCGGCGGCCAGTCCTGCTCCCTAGGGGAGGAGTTTCCGGATGGCGAGGTTTTTTGGGGTGGGCACATCCGCCCCGCGCATCTCTGGCGCAGCACAAAGGAGCGCCGGGAGCAGAAGCAGGACGGGACGCGGGCAGTGGAACAGGCTGGGGGTCATGCGTAGTCACGCATACGACTCGTCCATGCCGGTTGACGCAACAGCAAATTCGATAGGCATTGGCAGGCCTGAGAGGCGCCGGTCGACCGTCGCCACGATTCCGGAGGAAGCGGCGGGAGGATCCGGCCCCGCCAGGTTTGACTTCCTGTGGCATCCCACTCGGGCACGTCTGGCGCAATCAACTACGCTTGTCTTGCGTCCACTGGTCCGACAGGATCGCCCCCGATGCCAGCACGACCTCAATCCACATCTCAACACCATTTCATGAATCCGGCCCAACCACTCCCCACCACGTCGCGCTTCAACCCTCTCATCCTCTGCCTCCTGACGCTGCTCGCCGCCAAGTCCCCGGCAGCGGACAGCCATTCCTGGCAACCGCTTCGTGTCCCGGGTTTCTGGGAAAGCAGGTTAGGCGGGATCGTGGACGCCCATGACGGCTTCGCCTGGTACCGATGCTTCGTCCGCGTGCCGTCGAACTGGACCGGAGAGAGTCTCACGCTCGACCTGGGGCGGATCGATGACTGTGACGAAACATTTTTTAACGGGGCGAAGATCGGGGCCAGTGGCTCGATTCAGCCCTTTCGCACAGCTTCCGGCGACGCAAGGCGCTATACGATTCCCGCCGACCACGTTCGCAGCGGGGATTGGAACCTTCTGGCGGTCCGGGTCTGGGATGGTGGCGGCGCGGGTGGAATCAGCTCCGGACCCGTGAAGCTCACCTGCAACCAGGGCTCCATGAACCTGGCGGGTGTGTGGGAGTTTTTCCGCGGCGACGAAGCGGGCCTGGCGCAATGGCCTCCGGCCCTGGACCGCGCAGCCCGCACACAACTCGCAGAGTCGTTCATCGCGCGAGCCGGATCACGATTTGGACAACCGATTGATGCGAGCCCACTGACCGGGACACGTCCGCTGACTCTGACGGGCGACATCACCTCCAACCTCGTGGCCGGAGTCGACCGTTTCCTGCTCCACGAGACCGCACGCTCCGTCGAACGACGCCCGCAGTTCTGGAATCGCGATTTCACCTCCCCGGAGGCCTACAATCGATCGATCCAAACCAACCGCGACCGGCTCTCGTTCATCCTCGGCGTCCGTGACAAGCGGGTGGCAACCTCCTCCATGGAGCTGGTGGCCACTGTGGATCAACCCGCGCTGACCGGTCAGGGATCCGGCTATGAAATCCACAGGGTTCGCTGGCCCGCCTTCGGCTCGGTCCATGGCGAAGGGCTGCTCCTCATCCCCACAGGACGAACTCCGCTCGCCGATATGATCGCCATCCCGGACGCCAGCCAGACGCCGGAGCAACTCTGCGGACTGGTCAGCGGTGTGCCGGTGGAATCTCAATATGCCCGGCGCCTGGCTGAGAGTGGCTGTCGTGTCGTCGTACCGACGGTCATCGATCGCAGCCGCGGACCCCACCTCGGCCGCACCCGGATCAGTGCCCGGCAGTTTCTCTACCACGCAGCCTTCGAACTAGGCCGGCACCTCATCGGATACGAAGTGCAGAAGGTGCTGGCCGCCGTGGATTGGTATCGCCAAAGCGGCCCCGGGGCGGGCGGGCATCGGAAGATCGGTGTCGTCGGATGGGGTGAGGGCGGCTTGCTCGCCTTGTACTCGGGCGCACTCGACCCGCGCATCGATGTCGTGGGCGTCAGCGGCTACTTCGAGGACCGCACTCAATTGTGGGAGGAGCCGATCGACCGAAACGTTCACGGACTGCTGGAACAATTCGGAGACGCCGAGCTGGCGAGCTTGGTTGCTCCCCGCGGGCTCGTGATCGAAGCCGCCCGGACGCCCCAGCTCACCATGACCTACCAGGATGGTGGTGCTCCGGGGCGGCTTCGGACGCCGCCGCTGGACAACGTGACGCAGGAAGTGGCGAGGGCCCGGGCACTGGTGCGGGGGTTGCAGGCGGCTACGCCCATCGAACTGGTGGTGAGCGGTGATGGCTCGGGACCGTTCGGAAGCGAACCTGCGCTGAGTGCATTCCTGAAGTCGGCGGCCCCGGGTGCAAGCCTGGCTGCGTTGGGAGCCCCGCCCCAACCACGCAGCGCCCCTGTGGACGCAGCAGCCCGGCAGCTCCGGCAGCTGACCGAAATCGACGCTCATTCCCAGCGGCTTCTCATGAACAGCCCCGAGGTCAGACGCGAGTTCATGAAGAAGCTCGATACCAGCTCGCTTGATGCCTATTCCAAGAGCACGGAGTGGTATCGGGAGTACTTCGCCGAGGAGGTCATCGGTCGATTCGCCCATCCGCTCCTGCCCCCGGATGCCCGCAGCCGCAAGGCTTATGATGAGGAGAAATGGGTGGGGTATGAGGTGGTGTTGGATGTGTTCCCGGACGTGATCGCGTACGGAATTCTGCTGCTGCCGCGTGACTTGAAACCGGGCGAGAAGCGTCCCGTGGTGGTATGTCAGCATGGGCTGGAGGGACGTCCTCAGGATATCGTCACCGGCGACAGCGAGTTCTACCACGACTTCGCCGCCAGGCTTGCGGAGCGCGGATTCATCACCTTTTCGCCTCAGAACCTCTACATCTTTCAGGACCGCTTCCGCACCCTCCAGCGGAAGAGCAATCCTCTCAAGAAGACGCTGTTCTCAACCATCGTTCCACAGCATCAGCAGATCGTGAACTGGCTCAAGACGCTGCCGGGCGTGGATCCTCAGCGAATCGGCTTCTACGGCCTGAGCTACGGCGGCAAATCAGCGATGCGGATTCCTCCGCTGGTTCCGGACTATGTGCTCTCGATTTGCTCGGCAGACTTCAACGAGTGGGTGGGGAAGAACGCGGCCACCGCGGGTACGGCCGGTCGGTACAGCTACGTCTGGGGCGGGGAATACGAGATCTTTGAGTTCGACCTTGGGAGCACGTTCAACTACGCCGAGATGGCGGCGCTGATAGCCCCGAGGCCTTTCATGGTGGAACGCGGCCATTTCGATGGCGTGGCTCCCGATGAAACCGTGGCGTGGGAATTCGCCAAGGTGAACTTCCTGTATTCAGCCAGGCTGCGGATCGGAGACCGTTGCGAGATGGAAACCTTCGTGGGCCCGCACACAATCAACGGCAAGGGCACCTATGATTTCCTCCACAAGCACCTTCGCTGGCCAAAGTGAGCGTTACGAGCTGCTGCATGCAGTCCGCTGCAGGAGCCGTTCCCATTAGAAGTAAGGTGAAGTGCGGTGGAAACATCCAATGGGTCCCCTATGCGGACGTCCATGTCCATGGTGGAGTTAAGTTCTCCGTCTCCAACACCGTTAACAGTTCTCGAGCTGATCGAACAAAATGATGAAAGTGTTCCTGCTGATCCATGCAGTTATCACGGGTTTGACCACCATCGTTCTGCTTATGGCTTTATCGGTACACGCGACCGTCATGCGCGTTGAAGTCCCAGGTTTCTCTCAGCTACTCTCAGTTACCTGCATCCTTGGCGCACTCTACTGCGCAGCGGTTGGTTTCGTCATTCGCGCATTTGGGGACAATTTACCTGATCAGGGGAAGTCTCTTGCGTCACCGTCAAGGTTCCATCCTGCGGTTAGGGTGTGGTGTTTTGGTCTCGTTGTTCTGATGCTCTACGGGCTTGTTCGAAGCTTTGTTCTCCTTGAATTCGACCCGACTCCCGACTCCGGGGCCGCTCTTTTCTGGGTAGCAGGCCTGAACCTTTTCTCGATCTCCATCATGTATGCGATCCGTCAACTCCAGGAACACAGGACAGCCAGTCAGAGGTAAGCAAACTTTTCAATGGCTCAGGACACAGGAACGGTAAACGGTGTTAACACGTGATCGAATTCGCCGTCGAAAACAGGAAGGAACGGTGTCCAAGGTTCGATGTGTTGTCTGTGGCTATAGTGTGGTTTCTTGGAACGCGGCGGTAGCAGGAGGAAATCGCTTCTGACACTCCGCTCGAGTTTCATAGCCGGCTCGATCGTCATTCGTGCGAAGTGTGCGTTACGCCAATGGGCTTTCCGGAGTCGACCATCACTGGATCAGATCCCGCAGGGTGATGGTGCAGGTGCGGGGAGGTTGTGATCCGGTTTGAACCTCCACTTTCACCCTCGTGCCCGGTAGGCCTGAGAACGGGCTGATCTCGCGGATGGATCGTCGAGTTCCCAGAAGATCACCATTCACAGACAAGAGCCGGTCCCCAATCCGAATCCCGGCCTGATCAGCAGGTGAACCGGGAAGCGTGTCTGAAATCACTCCGTCCGACAGATACATCATTCCCGTGCGCGCGCAGGCGGGCAGGTTTC
>VHDG01000188.1 GCA_016871475.1 Verrucomicrobiota bacterium | reverse complement strand
GTCTGTGCAGTCATAATTTCTGTCCACCAACTCACCAAGCGTTTTGGTAACCAAACCGCGGTTGATTCTGTGTCGTTTGAGATTCCCGGCGGACAAATCGTCGGCTTCCTGGGACCAAACGGGGCGGGCAAATCCACCACACTGAAGATGCTTACGGGCATGATCGAGCCCACTGATGGCACAGCCACCATCTGCGGACTTGATCTCCGAAGAGACATGTTTGAGGTGAAGCGAAAGACTGGCTTCGTGCCAGAGTCCGGTGCGGTGTTCGAATCCCTCACGGGCCTGGAGTATCTCGAGATGGTGGCTGCGCTCTATGCGATCCCGCCGGAATCAGCACGCGAACGCATACGACAGTTCATTGCCTTTTTCGATCTCAGCTTCGAAACGCTCACTGACAAGCTGCTCGGTGCATACTCGAAAGGAATGCGGCGCAAGGTTGTGATCACCGCGGCGCTCCTGCACAATCCACCCGTCGTTTTCTTCGATGAGCCCCTGGACGGCCTGGATGCAAATGCTGCGGTGGGCTTCAAGGCACTCATTCAAACCCTCGCTCGCGAAGGTAAAATCATCGTCTACAGCTCCCACATTCTGGATGTCGTCGAGCGGATGTGTGATCGCGTCATCATCATCGACAAGGGCCGGATGCTTCTCGATGGCAAGCCGGACCAGCTTGTGGCATCACACAATTCCGGCACGCTCGAACGTCTCTTCACGCAACTCACCGGCGGGTCGGAGCTGGAACGGCGTGCGGAAGATTTTGCCCGGACGTTCCGCACATGAATTCTCCCGTCAACCTTCCGCCGCCGTTGCCCGTGCGTGCGGTCGCAGCTTCAACGGAGGAGACGCTACGACGGCTCTACCTGAGTTTGTTTCTGCGGGGCAGGGGAGCGCGAGGATTGAAGAAGGACCAGGCACCAAAATCCGTCGGCTCAAAGCTGGCGATGACGCTTGGCCTCTATGCGCTCCTCGGGTTGTTGGCTTTGGCCTTTATTGGGCAATCGACCTTTGCGCTTTCGGCCTATCTGCATGCCATGACGTTGATGTTTGTCGGCATGTTCGTGGCGTCTTCTTCCGGCGAAATGCTCTTCAACAAGGAGGAGGCGGATATTCTCCTGCACCGTCCAGTCGCACCGCGGCAATTGCTGTGGGCGAAGGTGGGCGTGCTCGTGCAGGTTTCGATCTGGCTCGCGGGTGCTTTCAATTGGGCCGGCATGATCGCGGGAGCATTTACGCGGGACGGAGGCTGGCTGTTTCCGGTGTTGCACGCCTTTTCCACAGTGCTCAATGCGCTGTTCTGTGTCAGCTCGGTCGTGCTCGTGTATCAACTCTGCCTGCGCTGGTTCGGCCGCGAACGCCTGGATGCGTTGATGACCACGGCGCAGGTGTTTATGGCAGTCGGCGTGCTTCTCGCTGGCCAGGCAGTGCCGCAGTTGATGACGCGGTTCCACGGCAAGTTTGAGTTGAGCGCGGATACCTGGTGGGTCTGGCTGTTGCCTCCGACGTGGTTCGCGGGTCTGGATGACGCCATCGCAAGAAGCGGCTCACACGTTGCCTGGATTCTGGCATTCACGGGTTTCGCCGTGACGGCGTTCACCGTGTGGTCTGCGTTCGGACGTTTGGCGGAAGATTACGGCTCCGGGCTTCAAAAGCTGAATGAGCGCTCGCAGCTGCGCGCGGAATCACGCCCGAGGCGGCGCTGGCTATCGCGCGTTGTTCAAATGCCACCGCTCAGTTGGTGGCTGAACGACTCCGTGTCACGGGCGACTTTCCTTCTCGTGACCGCCTACCTTGTTCGGGATCGCGACGTGAAGCTTCGCGTCCTTCCAGGCCTCGCACCTTTCCTCATCATGCCGTTTGTGATGCTGGTCAACGGAACTCGTGGAGACGTTGCTTCCTTCGGCATTGCCTTTGCGGGCAGCTATCTCGCGATGGCTGTGATGTTGGGGATGGGGCTCCTGCGTTACTCGCAACAGTGGCAGGCCGCTGATGTGTTCCGTGCCGCGCCGTTGCCGGGCCCGGCTCCGCTCAGTCGCGGCTTGCGTCGTGCCGTTCTGCTGATGCTCGCTGTGCCTATGATCATTCTCTACGGGATCATCACGTGGAGCTTTACCCGTGACTTCACTTTGCTCTCGCTCTTGTTGCCGGGGATCATCTTTACGCCAATCGGCCTATTGGTGCCATGTGTGACCGGTGAAGCGGTCCCGCTTGCTGAGCCACCTGAGGAGGCCAAGTCCGCCGGGCGCGGCGCACAGATCATCGTGTCGACGTTCATCACGGCGGTTGTGGCCGGCCTTTCGCTTTGGGCCTGGCGCGGCGGCTGGTTCGGCTGGTTCCTGCTCGCTGAACTGTTCTTCGTCATCGTCACCTACCTGGTTCTCCGGCCCATGTCATCGAGGGTGCGCTGGTCCCCGATGGAATGATACCCACGGAGGTGATTGTGGCGTGATGTTTTCTTGCGATATGCCCCGACCCTTCTGTCCACCCCAGGAATAACCGAACAGGCCACTGATGGAACATCGCTCTAATTCAGAGTTTTTGCTTTGTCTCAGCCCCAGTTTCGGCTATCCGACTCCCACACAATTATGAGCTCTAAAGTTCTTTCGGAATTGAAATACGCAAAGTCCCATGAATGGGTGCGAGTTGAAGGGGATATCGCCACGATCGGCATCACCGACCACGCTCAACAGGAGCTTACGGATGTTGTGTTCGTCGAACTGCCCGCCGCCGGGAAAAAGGTGTCCGCAGGCGAGGCCTGCGCGGTCGTGGAATCCGTCAAAACCGCCAGCGACATCTACTCGCCCGTCACCGGCGAAGTCGTCGAAGTAAATGCAGCCCTGGGCCAGACACCCGCCCTGGTCAATGATCATCCCTACGAACAAGGATGGTTCTATAAGGTGCGTCTTCAGAATCGCGACGACCTTCAAAAACTCCTCGGAGCTCAGGAGTACTCCCAGGCCATCGGCCAGTGAACCTCCCAGCGGCAACTGTGGGAGCAATGTGGGTGGCCTGGCTGGCCACCACGTGCCTCATGGCCGCTGATCCTCCCAAAACGCCCCCAGAGCCCCCCCAGGTCGTCCGCATGCTCCAGGGAGGGTTCGCCGTACAGGAAGTCCCGGTCAAACTCTCCAATCTTAACAGCCTCAGGTTTGCTCCGGATGGATCTCTCACCGCGCTGGCTTACGACGGACGTATCTGGTCTCTCCGCGATTCGGATGCCGATGGCCTCGAGGATGAGGCTCGAATTTTTTGGGATCGTCCCACTCTGAGCGTCCCCGTCGGCATGGCCTGGAGCCGACAGGGCTTGGTGGTTTCTTCCAAAGGCAAGGTCTCTGTGATTCAAGATCACGACGGGGATGGAAAAGGGGACTCCGAAACAGTGATCGCTTCCGGATGGCCAGCAACCGATGTGGGGTCTGGCGGGGTCGATGCGACTTCGGCCGCGCTCGATGCGGATGGGAATGTGTACTTCGGGTTGCTGGTGGCTGACTACAGCAACGCCTATCGACTTCGCCCGCGCTCTTCCCTGAAGCCCGAAGAAGAGGCATGGCTGCGGGCGCGCGGCATCGATCCTCGACGGGGGGAAGGGGAGGTGTCGATCTACGACATCAACTCTCCGCGTGGCACCATTCAACGATGGACCCACGCGACGGGTTCCCTGGAGACGTTAGCCACCGGAATTCGAGTGCCGTATGCCCTGGCCTTCAATCGTGCCGGCGATTTGTTCAACACCGATCAGGAAGGCGAAACGTGGCTGCCGGGTGGAAATCCCCTGGATGAACTCAATCACATTGTCAGGAGCCGGAACTATGGTTTCCCGCCCCGAAACGAGAAATGGCTGCCGGGGCTGGAAAGCGAAGCCCCCGTGGTCGGATTCGGACCGCAGCATCAGTCCGCTTGCGGGATGGTCTTCAACGAACCCCAACCCGCCTCTGTTCGTCCCCAAGAGGAACCTCTCCGTCCATCCGGCGCTTTGGGACCCTTTGTGCCTGCGGGACCCGGGCAACGTCTGTTTGGCCCCTCGTTCTGGGAGGGGAGTCTGTTTGTAGCCGGAGAGTCTCGCGCGAAGATTTGGCGGGTCACTCTTCAGAAGCAGAACAACGGTCGATACTCGGGCACTCATGAAACCATCGCGCGCCTGTCCATGCTCACCACCGACCTTGCGATATCTCCCAAGGGCGACCTCTATGTGAGCTGTCATAGTGGACCTCCCGATTGGGGGACCGGCCCACAAGGGGAGGGGAAGCTCTTTCGCATTCGTCGAATCAGCGATACCGCCCCGGTGTTGAAGGAAATCAAGGCGATCGGTCTCGAGGAGGTTCGACTCAGCTTCGACCGTCCACTGCACTTCACTGTGACGAACTTTGCCACACGCGGCTGGATTGAATTCGGTCAACACGTGCGGGCTGGCGATCGATGGGAAGTCCTTAAACCACCCTACAAGACGGTTCAGGATCAGGACGCCACTCCCAGGGGACGTTTAAACATTCGTCGCGCACGATTGGTCGAGGATGCTTCGCAGATGGTGCTCACGGTCGATCCGCAGGGCCTGGCTGGGTATTACTCAGTGGTGATCCCTGGCATCCGGGGCGCGGTGGGCGACGCTTCGACCTTTGAGTTGGAATCCGACTACGAACTGGTCCCAGAAAAAGCCTCCTGGGTGGTGACTCCTCCCAAGTCTCTGTCCCACGCCACAGCCTCATCGCCGGTCTTGGAGAAGGCTGACTGGGAGACCGGACGCGGGCTCTTCTTCAGCGAAAAGCTTCAGTGCTCAAAATGCCATCGTGTTCGGGGAGAAGGGGGCACAGCTGGACCTGACCTGAGCAATCTGATTCACCGCAACCCTGAAGCCATTCTTCGCGACATCCTGCAGCCCAGCGCGACATTGCATCCTGACTATGTGACGTTCACCGCTGAAACGGAGGGTGATGCAGTCCACACCGGATTCGTACGATCACAAGATGCCGATTCGCTTCGGCTTGCCGACGTCGACGGAAAACTCACGGAAGTGCCGCGAGCCACTCTAAAGTCACTTCGCCCGTCACCGGTGTCTCTGATGCCGGAAGGGCTTCTGGACGGGCTCAGTGAGGCTCGGCGAATGGATTTGCTGACCTTCCTGCTGAATGCGCCGCCGCAGAGAGATCGCAGCGAGCTTCGAGGCATTCTTGGAGAGCGAGCGGATGAGCCCAATCCCAGGGCGTTGAAGTTGGTGCTTACAGCGTCCAAGCGGGATCATAGCCCAGGTCAGCACGACTATCCGGCGTGGCAGAAACGTTGGGCGGCGATGTTGGGGCGGCTGCCTGGGGTTCAAGTTGAACAGGCCTGGGAATGGCCATCGAAAGCTCGGTTCGATTCTGCTGACGCCGTGATTTTTTACTTCTGGTGTCATGACTGGAGCAAGGAACGGCTGGCTCAGTTGGACTCCTTTCAGGCGCGAGGTGGGGGAGTGGCTTTGTTTCATGCAGCGGTCATTGCTGACAAGGATCCGGAAACACTTGCCGAACGAATGGGGTTGGCGGCCCAACCGGGGAGGACCGGATACCTTCACTGCGCGCACGACATTCTCATTCCCACCCCCGATGCTCATCCCATCACACGAGGCCTGCCCCGGAGAGTGCACTTTCTCGACGAACCCTACTGGCCCATGATCGGGGACGTGAGCCAGGTCAAGGTGCTGGCTTCTGTGGAACGGGAGGGGAAGAAGCACCCGATGATCTGGACCTTCGAACGAAATCAGGGACGCGTCTTCGGCTGCATTCTCGGACACTACACATGGACACTGGAGGATCCGTTGTTCCAGGTCCTTGCCCTGAGAGGCATCGCGTGGGCTGCGCAGAGGCCCGAGACCAGGCTCGAAGCTCTTTTACGATGACAAATCCAAGTTCATCCCATCACGAGAATCGCGGATCCACCCCGGGGTGGATTCTTTTGGGTAATGGATGGGTGTCGATCACCCTCAAAGTGCATCCCCGTGCCTCGCGCAACGAGATTGGACCGGTGGAGGCAGGCATGGTGAAGGTCCGTGTCACTGCGCCACCGGTCGATTCGGAAGCGAACGAAGCGGTGCTCCGGTTGCTGGCTGAAGCGCTGGATTGTTCCCGATCCTCCTTGGATCTTTTGCGAGGCCATACCTCCCGCATCAAAGTGGTCCGGATCACAGGCCTGAGCCCGGAAGAGGTTGCTGGAAGGCTGCGGCTTTGATTGGGTTCGCGCCGATGAAGCGTGTTTTGTTCATGGGTACAGCTGAGCTGGCGGTGGCCAGCCTGCGTGCGTTGACAGCCTCCCCGGCATTCGAACTTGTCGGCGTGGTCACGCAGCCAGATCGTCCCCAGGGTCGGAAACTTCAGCTCAAGCCGTCGCCGGTCAAGGTGACGGCAATCGACGCCGGCCTGAAAGTTCTTCAGCCCGAGAAGGTGAGGGCCGAAGCCAGCTTGTCTGAGATCCGCGAACTGCGTCCTGACGTGATTGTCGTGGCGGCCTACGGACAGATCCTTCCCAAGGCATTATTGGACATGCCGCTTCATGGATGCTTGAACGTCCACACCTCCTTGCTTCCCAAGTATCGAGGTGCAGCTCCGATTCAGTGGGCGGTCTTGAATGGGGATCCCGAGACCGGAGTGACGATCATGCAAATGGATCCCGGTTTGGATACTGGGCCGATGCTTTCTCAGGCGCGAACCATGATTGAGGCGAGCGACGACTCGCAGAAGCTGCATGACCGCCTGGCAGGAATGGGGGCGACTCTGCTGATGGAGACCCTCGGGCAATGGATTGCTGGTTCGATCCAACCCATCCCACAGAACAATGATCTGGCTACGCATGCTCGGAAGATTGAGAAGTCCGATGGGCTTTTGGACTGGAAGTTGTCAGCGGTCAACTTGTGGAATCGGGTGAGAGGCCTTGTGCCCTGGCCGGGCGCCTATTGCACGCATCGTGCAGGCGACACTGCGGTTTTGAAGGTATGGGAAGCGTCCCTGGAATCCGTTTCAAGTGACGGGGAACCGGGACGGGTATTGTCTGCGGGAGCTGAAGGCGTGTTGGTTCGATGTGGAGAGGGTGCGTTACGACTCAAGTCGCTTCAGCGCGAAGGCGGAAAGCGACTTCCAGCAAGGGAGTTTCTGCAAGGCTATCACATCCAAGCCGGAGAGGTGTTAGCCGCATGTGCTGCGTGTGGGACTGGAACCGCTTAGCGTGGTCTACCCATTGCGTTAGATTCGGAAGTGAAGTGATGAGTGACGAGTGACGAGCCCCCGACATTTTGCGCGCATTGCACCCTGGGTTGTGACGGCCTGTCCGACTATTTCTCTGAAAACACCGATGGATGGACCAC
>VHDG01000187.1 GCA_016871475.1 Verrucomicrobiota bacterium | reverse complement strand
TCTCGATATCTATGACCGTGCTGTCCTCTGCGTTCGCGTTGTCGAAGCGTATGACAACCGGCAGCGTCTGCCCTTCGAGCCAGCCTCGATCCGTCTTCGAGCTGGATTGAGGACGCAGGATCAGAGATCGAAAATCCACCTTCTCCCCAGCCAGCGCCCGGCTGAGAATTGTCTCAAAGCGCGTGTGTTCATCCTTGGTTGCCACTCCGCCGGTGCGCCCGCTGGTCACATCGAAACTGTCCAAGGCCAGGCCATCGGATCGCCCAAATGCCTGGGCGGTCAGAATGTTGATTCCGGCAGCGGCGAAGCTGCCCGTGATCCGGCTGAAGAGTCCGGGCCGATCCCATGTGCAGATCCGCACCCGCGTAAACCCGCGATCCGGCTCGTTGTGCCAGTCGATGACAGGCTCCAGAGCATGATCCTCAACCTCGAGTTGATGATGCATGAACCGGTGGGAGAGGGCCACATCGACGGCGATTTGACGAGGTTGATGGATTCGGAAGTAGCGGCTCGGAAGGCTTTCGAAATGCGCGTTGACCTCCTCCTCCACAATCGTTCGCGGCAACATGGCATGGACCTCCTCCTTGAGGATTTCGCGATGACGCGCTTCAGCCATCAGAAACTCCGTGCGGCCTGACAACACATCCTGGGTCTTCTGATACAAGGTCCAGAGCAGTGAGTCCTTGAATCCATTCCAGAGCCGGTCGCTGGTCGCCAGGGAATCCACATATGTGTGAATCGCCAGATAATCGAGGTTCTCAGGGGTTTGAATCAGCGAGGCCATGTTTTTTGCCACGGATGGATCCTCGAGATCCCTTCGTTGGGAGATGACGGCCAGGGTGAGGTGTTGCTCGATGACCAGACGGAGGGAGTGCGTGGTGGTGCCGTCCAGGTCAAGCCGCCTGCTGACCCGCTCAGCCAGCTTGCTGCCGGCGCTTGAATGGTCTCCGCCGTGGTCCGGCTTTCCGGCGTCGTGCAGCAGCAGGGCCAGATAAAGCAAAAAAGGCTTCTCCAACGCATGAAACAATTCGGAGTATCGACGGTCCATTTCTGTCGCCGGCTTCCACAGCGCGTCGAGTTTCTCCAGGCAGACGAGCGTGTGCTCGTCGGCGGTGTATTGGTGGAAGAACTCGTGTTGGACGAGGTTGGTGCACTTGCCGAACTCGGGGATGTACTTTCCGAGCAGCCCGGTATCATGCATTGATCGAAGGGCTGGGGCGACACTCCCACGCTGGTTGAGGATTTCCAGAAAGGTCTCCCTCACGTGGCTGTCCCTCAGAAAAGAACGGTCCACCAGGGACAGGTTGTTTCGGATGAGCTGACTCAGGTCGGGGTGGATCTTCAAGCCGCGCTGCTGTGCATGAAGGTAAACACGCATCAGGCGGCGTGGTTGGTCATGAAAGATCCGGCGAGTGGACGCGTGGATGGTGTGGCCCATGATCCGAAAGCCATCGATCAAAGTTTCTTCGGGCTTCGAACGGCCCAGGGGCAGCAGGCTGCGAAGCGAGATCAGCCGTCGCGGCTTTGGGACCACAGCCAGCCGCTCCTCCGCGTTGCGCGTGATCAGATAGATGTTCCGGGAGTGCATATAGTAGTCTCCCATGAACTTTTCGATCCTCCTGCTCGGACTCCGGTCTGAATAGCCAAGATGGGTCGCAATGCTGGGCTGGACCGATCGCCCGAGCACGTCCAGTGCCCGATTCACGTGATAGTGCAGGTCGGTGCGCACACGCAGCAGGAAGTCATATCCGGCTTCGAGCTGACGGCGCTCCAGCGCGGTGATGCATTCCTTTTCCTCGAGGTCCTCGAGCGACCGGGTTCCGTGCTTGAAGAACGCCATCCACTTGAGGTTCTGGAAATCCCTCAGTCCCCCCGAGCCATTCTTGATGTGCGGCTCCTGCATCGTGACTGAATTGCCGTACTTTGCGCGGCGGCTGTTCTGGTCCTCGATTCGCGCCGCAATATAATCGTTCTCCTTCCCGGCGACGCACTTGGCGATGAGGGTGCGTTGGAAGTTTTTGAACAGAGTTTCATCGCCGACGACGAGCCGCGCCTCGATCAGCGAGGTCTTCGACTGCATGTTCTCGTTCGCGACGGTCACACAGTCCTGAATGTCGCGGACCGAGTGACCGACCTTGAGGCCGAAATCGAAGAGAGGAAGAATCACTCCGTCGATGATGCGTGAGAGGTGGGGCAGGGGTTTGTTGCCGCTCACCACCTGGCCGGAGTGGAGGAGCATGATGTCGACGTCGCTGAAAGGATTGAGCTCGGCCCTTCCATATCCTCCGATGGCCACCAGCGCTATGGGCGGGAACTGGTGCCTGGCTTCCTCACTGAGGGTGTTGCGTGCGGCGAGCCACAAGTGGGAGAGCAGTTGGTCGAGGAGGCAGGCGCGGGCCTGGCAGATCACCAGCCCTCCTTCTCCTGCGAGGTGGCGAATCCTGATCCGGGCTGTTTCGACTTTCAGGAACTTCTTGAACCGCGCGTTCTCCTCCTGGATGGAAGCGCCTTCGGGGATCAGAAGGTGTTCTCTGGCGCTGCTTTGGATGATCTGAATCAGGTTCGGCACGTCGGAAATTTAGAGGAGAGATTGCATGCGGGGCAAGGTGATTGCCTAAACGCGCTTAAAGATATCCGTCCCCTGTCGATACATGCTTGGACATGCAGCAGGCGCAGTTTGGGTGCGCGATGCTCCGGAACGTTCGCCGGGGAGAGGGTGGAGTGTTGCAAAGGTGCTTCAGAGTGACGCCCCAGGGACAACTATTCGGCATATTATGACAGGACAGTCTGCTTCCGGACGTGGTTTTTGGACCGTCCGCAATCGGTTGGTGTTTGGCTACGGGCTGGAGATTTTGATCACCCTTCTCCTGGGTGGGTATGCGATCACCCGGCTTGTGTCGATTCAGTAGAGCACACGCTCCATCGGCGGTGAAGTCGTGGTTCTGCTGGAACTCGCTCATGAGATCAGTGACAGGACCGTCCAGGTCTATGACGAGGCCAACAGGTACGCGCAGGTTCCTGAAGGTCCCGAAGCGGAGCGGCAAAATCAGTCGCTTCGCCTCACCTTGGACAGATTGGGCAAGAGTTTGCAGGAGTTCGAGCAGAGGCGAGCAAGGTTTCAGAATCCGCCCCCCCTTCTTCAGCTGGCCCAGGCGCGAGCGAGTCACGCCGTCGCAATGGATGTCCTGCTGGGGGCACCGGGAAGCACGGAGATGAAACTCCGAATCGTCCGAAGTCAGCTGGAGCCGTCGACCATCAGGTTTCAGCAGAGCACTCACGCAGCTGCAGGTGCCGTTCTCCAAGGAATCAAGGGAGCTTCACAACACATCGATGTGGAGGTGAAACGAGCGGAAGCGATGATCATCGCCGCCCTTTGTGTTTCGGTGTTAATCATCGGCGTCAGCTGCACCTTTATCATCCGTGCCGTCAACAAACCTCTCAATGACCTTACTCGGGCCATGGAGGGTGTTCGAAAGGGAGATTTTACCGTGCGGCTCGAATCCAGGCGTCGTGATGAACTCGGGGAACTTGCTGCCGGCTTCAACCACATGTCCGACAGCCTGGGCGAGCTGGTTCGTCAGGTGCAGGAGTCCGGCAACGTGGTCAACACAGCGTCCGCAAACCTCGCCGGAGTGGCCCGGCAGCAGGAGGTCAGCGCACAGGAGACCGCTGCCACAACCGTGGAGATCGGTGCCACAGCCAAGGAGATCTCAGCGACATCCCAGGAACTGGTCAGAACAGTCAAGGAGGTTGCGCAGGTGGCTGAGCAGACGACCGCCATGGCGGGCAACGGACAGGGCGGCCTGCTCCGGATGCAGGAGACGATGGTTCAGGTGATGACGGCTGCCGCCACCATCAGCGGGAAGCTCACGGTGCTCAATGAGAAGGCCGGAAGCATCAGCCAGGTTGTCACGACCATCGCCAAGGTGGCCGACCAAACCAACCTTCTGTCGCTCAACGCTGCAATCGAGGCGGAGAAGGCCGGTGAGTATGGAAGAGGGTTCTCCGTCGTCGCGACTGAGATTCGTCGTCTCGCAGACCAGACTGCCATCGCAAGCCATGACATCGAGCAGACCGTCAAGGAGATGCAAACCGCCGTGTCCGCGGGAGTCATGAGTGTGGACAAGTTTTCCGAGGAAGTTCAGCGTGGCGTCGAGGAGGTCAATCAGGTCGGATCACAGTTCAATGAGATCATCCGTCAGGTGCAGGCTCTCACACCGAGGTTTGAGTCCGTCAACGAGGGCATGCAGATGCATGCCGCGGGAGCTCAGGAGATCAGCACATCGTTGACGCAGCTCGGCGAGTCGACCCAGCAAACGGTCATCGCATTGCGACAATCCACCGTCACTCTCGAGCGCTTGAATGAGGCGTCGACCAAGCTGCGCGGCGCGATCTCATCCTTCAGGCTTCAGGAATCAACAGCAGGGCCGTCGCTTGGAGCGGGTCTGGCCGATTTGAGATTGCGCAGATCTTCTGACTGCCCGGCCTCATCAAGCGGAGTCGCCTTCTGATCTGACCACTGGATCCTTCCATGTTGTACCTCGTGTCACATGTCGCCGGTGATCGGGTGGCAATCCCTGCGGACCGGGTTGTAGAAGTGCTTCCGATGGTCGCTGTGAGTGCGATGGCCCAGCCCACCGCACACTTCGCAGGTGTGATCCGATATCGGGGATGCTTTCTGCTCACGTTCGACCTCTCCCAGGCCGTGGCCGGTGCGCCTTCCCCAAGGCTGTTGAGCACCCGGATTCTCGTCCTTCGGTTAAGTGGGACTGATGCCTCCCCAACCCTTGCAGGGATGATTGCTGAGCGTGCCACCTCCGTGATGCGGATATCCGACTCGGACTTCCAGAACCCCGCCTCCGCCCGCCACAGGGCAGGGCTCCTCGATGGCATAGCCTTTGACAAGACAGGTGCCATACGTCGGTTGAGCGTCGAGGCCGTTGCCTCCTTGATGAGTTCCAACAGTGAGGTGTCGGCTTGAACCTTTCAAAGCACTTGTCGCGCAGCCAGAAAACTCTGATCGCCGTCGTGTCAGATCATGTCCAGCGTCATACAGGCCTCGATGCGAGGAAACTCTGCGCGGGGAGTGTTGAGCTGGCCATCCGGCGGCGGCTCGCGCGCCTGGGGATCGAGGGTCTGGATCGTTACACCCAGCTGTTGCTGTCCGAGCCGCCTGAGTTGCGCGAGCTGGTCGAGGAATTGGTCGTTAGAGAGACCTGGTTCTTCCGTGAGTCCGAGACCCTGGACGCCGTGGCCTCCCTCTGGAGAACCTGGGCGAGGGAAGGGCTTGCTCGCCGCCCCTTCCGGGTTTTGAGTGCGCCCTGCTCAACCGGGGAGGAGGCCTATTCCGTGGTGATGCGGCTTATCGAGGCTGGAGCCCTGCAGGAACAGATCGCCGTCGAGGGGCTCGACATCAGCGAGTCCGCATTGCTGCAGGCCAAAGAAGGCGTCTATGAGCAATACTCCCTCCGTGGCGTGGTGCCTTCCAGGCGAGAGAGGTTCTTCTTCAAGGAGGGAAACTCCTTCCGGTTGCGCGATGATGTTCTTAGGAGTGTCCGATTTCGAGTGGGTAACCTGAATCTGATCAGCGATCTTGCGGGGCTTGGCCCGTTTGACGTGATCCTCTGCAGAAATCTTTTGATTTACATGGATCATCCCGCCCGGGCGCGAGTTCTCGGGGCGCTGGGCGGCCTGTTGTCTCCAGCAGGGTGGCTGTTCCTGGGTGCTGCTGAAGCTCCGCGACATGCCGGCCGGCAGTTCGTCACAAGAGGGATCGGGACCGTTCGAGCTTTCCAACCCCGGGATGAGGAGCGGGCTGATCCGGCCGCTCCCGCTCCCGTGCAAGGGCTCGGAGAAAGCCGAGCACCCGTACGGGCCGCTCCGGTCGAAGCGCCATCCGACAGGAAGCTTTCCGGCCGACGGGTCTTGGTCGTCGAAGATCATCCGATCTCTCGGAAGCACATCGTCTCCCTACTCCAGAAGCACGGGGTTGAGGTCGTGGGGTCTGGTTCCGGAGGCGACGCCCTCAGCCGCATCATCCAGGGCCAGGCCTTCGATCTCATCGTGCTGGATCAGCAACTTCCCGACATTGGATACGCGGAATGGGTCAACGCCATGCGGAAGCTGCCAACAGCAGCGACGACGCCGGTTCTCATGCTGAGCGGGGAGCGCAAGCGGCTTGATGCGTCGGAGATGCAGCGTCTGGGGATTGCCGCGATGGTTTATAAACCTGCGCGAGAACGATCTTTGTTGGAAGCGGCCCATAAAGGTCTGGGGCTGCTGGAGGCGGAGCATGTTGTCAGAAGCAAGACCCAGTTTCGCAATCTTGCGGAACAAGCCCCCCTCCGGATCCTTGTGGCGGATGACAGCTCTGTGAATCAGAAGGTGACATCGGCGATGCTTCATCGGATGGGCTATCGTCCCCGCATTGTCTCAAACGGTGAGGAGGTGCTTCTGGCTTTGGAGTCGGAGTGTTTCGATCTGGTGTTGTTGGACGTCCAGATGCCCGTGATGGACGGGCATGAAGCCGCACGACGAATCATGAGGGATTACAGCGGGGCGAGAAGGCCTTACATCACGGCATTGACGGCCAATGCGATGGAAGGAGATCGGGACGCCTGTCTGGCGGCGGGGATGGATCATTTTCTCTCGAAACCCATCCGTGTCCGGGATTTGGAGGAGGCGATACTTCGTTGTTTCGCAGCCCGGCAAGCCGGCCCGGAAAGCGGGAGACAGGCCGCCTGACCTGTCCTGCAAAGCGGTTCTCACCACTCACGGGATGATGCTTCGTCCTGGCAGGAGCAGGCTGATTCCCCAGGCAATCAGAGCTCCCGCGAACCCGATCATTGTTTCCGCCCAAGTCCACGTGCGGATCGTCTGTCCCACGGTCAGGCCATAGCCCTCCTTGAGCATCCAAAAACCACCGTCGTTCAAGTGGGACAGAATAAGAGATCCGCATCCGATCGCTACCACGGCGAGTTCCGGATGGACATTGGGGGATGCGAGCAGCATGGGGGCTGCGAGGCTCGCCGCAGTGCTTGCCGCCACGGTGGCTGAGCCGGTTGCGATCCTCACCAGTACGGCGATCAGCCATCCGTAGATCATGGGTGGCAATTCTGCCTTGGATGCAATAGCCGCCAGCGCGTCAGCCGTTCCACAATCCCGAAGGACCCTGGCAAACCCTCCGCCTCCACCCACGACCAGCAGGGTCATCCCGACCGAGGCAATACTCACTTCCGTAAACCGCAGCACATCGGACTGTTTCCACCCACAACGCAACCCAAGCGACCAGCAGGCGAACAGGACCGAGATGATCAGGGCAACAACGGGATGTCCCGTGAACG
>VHDG01000186.1 GCA_016871475.1 Verrucomicrobiota bacterium | reverse complement strand
AGCCCACTGCCAAGGATCGGCGAATCTCCGACGCGACCCGGCAGCTTGTAAGCAAGACCGCTTGTGGAACAGCCTCCGCAGACACGTCCGTCCGGCGCGATTCCCACCATGGCAATCGTGTCATGACCCTTCTCAGCGGCGGTCTTTTTCGCCTCCTGGGAAGCCTTCCATCGGTTCCATTCGTTCCGCTGCTCCTCCGTGAGGAGATTCACGGAGGGAAAGCCTTCCTTCAGGGCGAACTCTCTGGCTCCGGGTCCCACGAGCATCACATGACGCGTCTTTTCCATCACGCGCCGGGCCACTGAGATCGGGTGGAGAATCCCTTCGATCGACGCCACGCTCCCCGCGCGATGTCCCGGGCCATCCATGATGCAGGCATCCAACTGAACCACACCCGCAGCGTTCGGAATTCCGCCGATGCCCACGGAGGAATTCGAAACATCCTCCTCGGCCACGTTGATCCCCTTTTCAATGGCATCGAGAAGGGACCCACCCGACTGGAACACTTTCAAAGCCTGTTCGTTGGCCGGCTTGCCAAAAGGCCAGGTGGAGACGAACAACGGACGGGATGCAGTCTTGAGCTTCATGGAGGGCTTGCGGTTTCCGGATTGCGCCCGGAGTTCGATCGGAAAGCTGGTGACCGACACCAAGCTGGAGAGGGCGATAAACTCGCGTCGATTCATGTGCCGACTTCAACGGGTGTGCACCCCAGAGTCAATCCTGGGATCGACTGTTCACGGGGTGATGCAGCATCTCACTTTCTTCGAGTCGCGTTCGTCTCTCTGTCATCGTAACCGTATGCAGCGAGCCGCTCTGGCACACGGCGTCATGGGAAAGCGGCAGAGGACTTCCGCACTCCAAGACGCTTCGCGATCTACTGCGTCCGTTCTTCATTGCGCCACCCCGGATCGGGATTGAAATCATCCAGGACTGAAAGTTTCTCCGTTTTGAACCCGTAGATTGTTTTCACCTGCGCCGGAGAGGCGGTTCGTTCGAACCACGCAGCTGAGCACCATGGATACTGGTTGGCCACCGGGACCAGTCCGTGTCTCACTGGGTTCTGATGGGTGTAACTCAACCGGGCGAGGTAGGATTTCAGATAGGTCAATCGCGTCTCGCGAAAGTTGAACCAGACCTGCCGCTCCCGAGCGTTATCCAGGCGGTTGACCCAGCCAGATGTTTTTGCATGCAAAGTCTTCAACATCAGGCTGAGACTTTCAGCTGTGGGCTTGTCCGAAGGTGAATGAGCCACGAAGTGGTAGTGGTTCGAGAAGACTGCCCAGGCTTCCACCTGCCAGCCGTAATCACGTGCGACAGTGAGGAGGCCGCGATGTAGCACTCGAAGGCGATCGGCACTCCGGAAGTGATGCACCTTGAGATAGGTGCTGGCGGTAACGAAATAGGTGCCGCAGGTCGCAAGTCGATGCGTTGGTGTGTGCGGCCACGGAGTCCTTGGCTGTGGCATGGAGGGAGCGTATCTGCCGACAATCGTGAGTTCAATCCTTGAAAGCGGCAGAGGACTTCCGCACTCCAAGACGCTTCGCGAGTTATTAGCCTGCCAGGAAGTCCGTCAGGTCGTGGAGTGCGCCTGTCCTCCGGCGCTTTGACCGTGGTGCACGTGGCACAACAGGCGAAACTTTGCCCCTTGGCATACGGCGTCATCGGAAAGCGGTAGAGGACTTCCGCACTCCATGACGCTTCGCGAGTCATTAGCCTGCCAGGAAGTCCGTCAGGTCTTGGAGTGCGCCTGTCCCTCCGCCTACGCGGCGCGCCATAGCACCGCTTCGGCGCGACGGCGGCTGGCGCTTTGACCATCGGCGCAGGAGGGACGGCAGGCGAAACATAGTCCTTTGGCGTGCGGTAGTGTGGGAAAGCGGTAGGGGACTACCGCACTCCATGACGCTTCGCGAGCAAGCGGGTCGGTTCGCTCCGGCGCCGTCCCATCCTATGGTTTATTGATTGAACGGCGGCATCAGGGCGGGTTTATTTCCTGCGGCCTAAATGAAACTTTCTCTGTCTCCCAAGCAGTCGGACTTCATGTCTGCTGTATTGCTCTGCTTGTGCCTCTTTCAATTTTCAGTCCGAGCTGGCGACCGGACGCCATGGACCACCAGCAAGTTGATGGGTTCTCCAAACCCTCCATCGCCCTACTCCATCGCCCGGATCCATCCGGCTCTGGGCTTTACGAACCCTGTCGATATTGCGTTTGCGCCGGGATCCACGGTGGCCTTTGTTGCTGAGGAAAGAGGCAAGGTATGGACGTTCGATGTCGGAGCACCCACGCCTCAAAAGACTCTCGCCCTTGATCTCCGCTCGGTACGGAAGCCTTTCGACAATATTCTCGCAATCGTTTTCCACCCTGGTTTCACGACCAACCGCCAGATCCTCATCAACTACAACGAACCCTCCGGAAAAAAGGACGGAGCCCGCGTCTCGAGGTTCACAGTCACTTCGTTGAATCCTCCGTCCGTCGATCCAGAGAGCGAGAAGATCATCATCACCTGGCCCAGTGGTGGACACAATGGATGCGGCCTCGCCTTTGGAAAAGACGGAGCGCTCTTCATCTCCACCGGGGATCAAGCGGATCCCGACCCTCCGGACAACAAGGCGAAGACAGGCCAGGACATTAGCGATCTGCTGTCGGCGGTGCTCCGAATCCATGTGAACCTGGGATCCGATGCCCCTCCGTATTCGGTCCCCAAAGACAACCCGTTCATTCAGCATCCAGGGGCCCGACCTGAGGTGTATGCATTTGGATTTCGCAATCCGTTCAGAATCTGTGTGGATCCTGTGACCGACGAGCTTTGGCTGGGAGATGTGGGATGGGAGCAATGGGAAATGATCCACCGGGTGGTGCGGGGAGGGAACTATGGATGGAGTCTCACCGAGGGACCGAACCAGAAGGTTCGCACGGATCTGCCGGCTGGTCCGGGGCCTATTCTGCCCGCCATGGTGGCACTGCCGCACAGCGAGGCTGCGAGCATCACGGGTGGACAGGTCTATCGCGGCACCCGGCTCCCAAGACTGCACGGCGCCTACGTCTATGGTGACTGGGAGACTGGAAAGTTTTGGGCACTTCGGAACGAAGGCGAGAAACTGCTCAGCAATCTGGAACTCTGTGACACAGCCCTCAAGCCCGTGGCTTTCTGTATCGACCCCAAAGGGGAGCTCCTCGTGTTGGATTACGGCGGGGGGTTGTACGAGTTCATCCCGAACCCGGCTCCGCCCGCCAACGCGGCGTTTCCCAGGAAACTGAGTGAAACGGGGCTCTTCGCCAAGCTGACCCCGCTGGAACCTTCCGTGGGAGTTGAGGCCTACCATCCATCGGTCACTGCCTGGACGGATGGTGCCCGTGTCTCGCATCACCTGGGAATACCTGGCTCCGACTTCATCGAAACGACCGCGTTTCGGCAAACAATTGCAGGAGCGATGTGGCGTTTTCCTTCGAACACGGTCTTCGCCCGCACGGCCGCCCTTCCCCGCCCCGGCGGCGCTGGTGGACAACCCGTGGAAACGCAGATCCTGCATTTCGACGGGCAGGCTTGGAATCCGTACTCCTTCCGATGGAATGAAACGGGCACCGACGCCGACTTGCTCCCGGCTGAAGGCTTTGCGGCGCCCCATGGAAAGCTGGGTGAGGGGGGTGGCGGGCACGCGAGCTGGAGTTTCCAGAGCCGTGCGGAGTGCATGCGTTGCCACAACAGCTGGGCATCGGAGACCTTGTCATTCAACTGGCTTCAACTCGCCCCACCTGAACGAACCCGGCTGGAGAACCTGGGATTGATGGTGGCCAAGAATCCGCCACGCGACACCAGGACCTTGCCGTCCCTGCAGAACCCGGATGTTTCCCTCGAGGACCGGGCCCGGTCCTGGCTTCACATCAATTGTGCAGGCTGCCACCGCTTCGGCGCTGGAGGTTCCGCAGCCATCCAACTCAACTTTGAACGATCCCCGCGCGACTGGCGTGCTCTGGATGAACCACCGCTGAGAGGTGACTTCGGGATCACAGGAGCTCGCATCATCGCCCCGGGCGATCCTTATCGTTCCACGCTCCTTTATCGAATCAGCACTGAGGGCGCGGGACATATGCCGCACATCGGATCGCAAACCGTCGATGAGGAAGGCGTGCGTTGGATCAGTGAGTGGATCCGGTCCCTTCCGCGTCCGGAGCCCTCACCTGCCGGCGCTCCTGCTCCGGAGGCGATCGAGGAAGCTGTTCGTGCCGGGAACCATTCTTTCCTGTTGAGTTCCGTGAACGGAGCCCTGGCTCTGGCCAACTCTTTGAGTGTGAGTCGGGGAACCCGGCCTCCGCCGGGTGCGGCATCGCATGACAACCCGATGATCTCGTCCCTTTTCCAACGCTTCCTGCCTGCCGCGGAACGGAGGCATACGCTGGGCTCCAATCCTGACGAAGCCTCGATCCTCTCCTTGAAGGGAAGCCCAGCCCGCGGCCAGGAAGTTTTCGCAGGGGCAGGACAGTGCTCGCGATGCCATCTGCATGGGGGTCAGGGGCGCGCGTTCGGCCCGGACCTGACGGATCTCAAACGGAGATACTCCCGGGTCCAGATGCTCGAGCACATGGTACGGCCGTCGTCATTCATTGCGCCCGAGTTCAAGTCCTGGTCGTTCTCAATGAAGGACGGCGCGGAGTTTTCGGGCGTCGTGATGAAACGTTCTGCAGACGAAACCCTGCTGCGCGATGCCAACGGGATGGAACATCATTTGCGCGCGGGGGATATTGAGAGCTCGACCCAGTCTGCTTTGTCAGCGATGCCGGAAGGATTGCTCGCACCGTTGACCGCACAGGAGGCCGCGGACCTGCTCGAGTTCCTGGCTCAATAGCCGGGTTCTCTCGTGTCGAGTCGCCGTGCTGAATCGTTCCGGCTTAGATGCCCAGGCAGGAACGAACCTTCTCGGGCAATGCGCTCGGGGGATATGGCTTCTGCAGGAACATCGTCTCCTGTCCTGCGAGTCCACGCTCAAACATCTCAGGGGCGTAACCACTCGTCAGGATGACTTTGATCCGGGGATTGTCCTTGAGGAGTTGTGTCGCAAGTTGCAGTCCGGTCATGCCTTCCGGCATCGATAGATCCGTGAGCAGGACGTCAAAGCCGCCGTTCTTCTCTCGCCAGGCTTTCATGGCTTCCTGTCCATCCGCTGCTGCTGTGACGTCGAAGTTGGCTTTGCGCAGCACCACTTCTGCAGCCATGCGCAGGACAGGCTCGTCCTCCACGATCAGCACCCGCTCCCTGTTCGCCTGAACACCCTGCGGCTTCTCACCGTCGAGTGGTTTCTGATCAAGGGCCGGTACGGGAGGAAGGGGCTTGCTGGAGATCGGGAGATAGATCGAGAAGGTGGTGCCGACGTTGACTTCGCTCTGGACCTCCAGCCAGCCCTCATGCTGTCGAACGATGTTGAATACGGTCGCCAGCCCCAGCCCGTTTCCCTTGCCCGGCGCTTTCGTCGTGAAGAAGGGCTCGAAAAGGCGCGCTTTTGTCTCCGGTGTCATTCCGGTTCCGGAGTCTCGAATCGTGAGCAGGAGGTAATCCCCGACACGCGCCTCCGGACTCGTTGCAGCCCGGGCGGCGTCAATATGGACGTTCCAGGTCTCAATCCAAAGGCTGCCGCCATCAGGCATTGCATCCCGCGCGTTGCACGACAGGTTCACAATCACCTGCTGGAGGAGAATGGGATTGGATTCAATCGTCGTCGCTTCTGCGTGGCAGGAAACGTGAAGAGATACGCGCTGATCGACCGCCCCGCGAATCATGGGCCGGAGATCGAGAATGGCTGCGTTCAGGTCCAGGGGACGGAGAGCCACATCGTCGGGTCGCGCGAACAACATCAATTGCTGTGCGAGGGCGGTGGCGGAGTCTGTGACACGAACGATCTGATTCAGAGTTTCTCGCGTAACACTGGGTGGGGCTTCCTCCAGGGCTTCCACAGCCTCCCAGACGTGCGTCTGGATCACCGCCAGGTTGTTCTTGAATTCGTGTGCGATCCCAGCGGCCATCTTCCCCACACAATCGAGCTGCTGGGTGCGTCGCACCTGTGATTCCAGCGAGAATCGCGCAAGGAACGCGGAAAGGGCCGGGATGACGGACCCCAGCTCCTCGAGGATGGGCCCGGGAAAGGGCTTGGAAGAATGGATCGTCAGCAGACCCAACAGATGATGCTCGAGCATCAGAGGCCAGGATAAGCCCGCGGCGATCTCATGCTTCATGATCCACGAGCGGTCTCCCAGGCGATGATCATCGACGGCAGGGCAGCTGATGCATTTCTCTCCGTTTATGAAGTCGACCGGCGCAGGCGGGGTTTCCGGCGTCGTCGCGGAGAGAGGACCTTCACCAGCCATGCGTCGGAACTCACCCGATTGAGCATTGAACAGGTGAATCTGCACCAACTGAACGGGCAGAAACTCCGCCAGGATTCTCGAGCAGGAACGCAGAGTCTCTTCCAGCGAACCCATCGAAGTCAGAGCCCGCCCCATGGCGGCGCCGAACGTTGCCAGCCGGGTTCGTTCCTCAATGGCTGTAATCAAAGCTCGCTGCCGGGAGACAGCGTGTCTGAGCGTCCGGAGAATCGTGTGCTCATCCGATGAGGTTTTGATGAGATAATCTGCCGCTCCGCATTCAATCGCATGCAGGCTGACCGCCGGATCCCGCAGGCCGGAAAGGATCACAACAGGTTGCTTGATCCCTCGCGCCGTCGCGGCTTTGACAAAGTCAAGGCCGCTACGCTTGCCCATCTTGAAGTCAGCGAGACAGGCGTGGTGGTGTCCGGACTCCAGGGTGTTGAGAGCCCGATCCAGATCCGGTTCCCAGTCGACCTCACAGGCTTCCACCGACTGCAGCTGGCCACGAATGAGGCTGAACTCATCCCGCTCGTCTTCCACAACCAGGATGCGGAGCGGCTCCATTGGAGGGTGGGGATGCATGCAGTGACGAGGCTCAGGGCTGATGGCTTGAAAGTGAACTGGGAGCCGGCGACCTCATACGGTCGGACTCCGGCCTCACAGGCTGTCGAAGGGGAAGTTTGAGAGTGAGGGTGCATCCCTTTCCGGGCTCGCTGGACGCGGTGAGAGAGCCCCCATGCCAATCCACAATGCTTTGGCAGATCGCCAGTCCCAATCCGGTACCCTCGAATCGGTCCCTGCTGTGCTGACGTTGAAAACCCCGGATCAGCAAAGGCCAGTCGGAGGGTTCAAACCCAATCCCATTGTCGGAGATGACGATTTCACACCATTCCGCTTTGGGGGCGTGAGGTGTGGCTTCAGAAGTGTCAGCCACCACAACGCTCAATTGAACCTTGGGAGACACTCCGGGAGCACAGAACTTGATGGC
>VHDG01000185.1 GCA_016871475.1 Verrucomicrobiota bacterium | reverse complement strand
GTGATGGAGTCGGATGTCTGGGTTCGGAATGCGCTGAGCGCTCCTGAATTTGATGATCAAGTTTTTGTGCGCATCGGCTATCTGAACTCGCAGGACGAGGCTTTAGGCTGGGTGAGATGCATCATTCCTGCGGACGCTGCATGGTCCAGAAAACTCCTGCGCGGGTTGTTGCCTCCAGGCACGCGAAAGCTTGCGGTGGATGTGGTGGGTAAACACCGACGAGGTTTGGAAAATGACACCATGGCTGATGACATCGTGGTGAAGCTCACGCGTCCGGGGGTTGCACGCCAGCCAGTCATCACCAAACTGCCCATGTTGCAGGACTACCGTACCAACGCCATGACGTTGATATGGGAGACTGACTTCAATCTCTGTCTTCATTCAGTGGAGTGGGGATTGGCTGGACAGGTGCTTGATCAGAAACTGACGAGCATCGAAACCCTTCAGGTTGACGACACGCACTACGTTCATCGGGCGGAGCTTACCGGTCTTCAGACAGAGACGGGGTATTCGTACCGGGTCCGGAGCGGGGAAGCGGTTTCCAAGGTTTATACGTTCACGACTGCTCCCCATCGTGACACGGCCTTCGCTGTGGCCTGGTGGGGTGACAACCACGAGGGAGTCGGGACACTCAAGACCCATGTGTCCAACATTGTGCAACACGCACCGAACTTCATTGCGGTGGCCGGGGACATGGTGAATTCCGGAAACTCAATCACTGAATGGCATGATTATTGGTTCAAACCCCTGGAGCATATGGATGTCGCTCAGACGATCCCCGTGCTGTTTGCGCGAGGCAACCACGATGGGGAACACGCGCTCGCTTACGCCTACTCGGTGCTTCCTGGCAACGGGGGCTACTACAGCTTTCCCTATGGCAACTCCTGGTTCTTGTTTCTCGACAGTGAAGCGCCGTCTTCATCGGTTCCGGAGCAGCTGATCTGGCTCAATAACGAACTGCGCCGTCCGGAGGTTCAACAGGCCGCCTTTCGAGTTGCGTGCTTCCACAAACCGCCCTGGACCGACTTCTGGAACGGGGGTGGTTACACCGGGGAGGACTGGGTTCGAAGTGACTGGACTCCAGTGTTCGAGCAGAACTCCGTGGATCTGGTGATCTCGGGACACACCCATGCCTATTCCCGGGGGTCCACCAACGGTGTCATGTACGTGGTCAGTGGAGGGGGAGGCGGGACAGTCGACACGGAACGGGTGGCAAGATGGCCCTTGTTTCAGGCTGAGTACACCGATACCCACTTTGACCTGATGGAGATCAGCGGTTGCCACATGGACTGGCGTGCTTTCAACGCCAGGAACCAGCTGATCGATCAATTTCGGCTGCGCTGTCGGGCCCCCGAGTTGCGCTGGGGCAGCCAGCCGACCTCAGGATCCCCGCTTCAGCTGATTACGGAAGGACGGCCCGGAAATCGCTACATTCTTGACCGATCGAGCAACATGACCACGTGGACGCCCGTTATCACAAACGCGATTCCTACCCGAGGCTTGCCGGAGTTCAGTGTCGAGGTCGTTCCGAAGGACACGCGGGAGTTCTTTCGGGCACGGCAGCGTTAGGATCCGCGAAAGAACATCTTGAGCAAATCCGGCCGGTTGATTCAGCCAGAGCTTCGCTGCTCGTTCCTCGTTTATCGCCCCGGGTCATGGTCTCGCCGCATCTCAGTTCAATTCCTCCTTCAGCGAGTCCGTAGCAACGCACCAACAGCAAATCGCAATCTGTCGGCAGTAAGTCATCAAGGCTATGTGGTGATCTGCACGCAGTCATTCGCATGAACCCAGTTTCAAAACGACGTGTGTTCAAGCTGCATCAGTGGCAGCGATGGACGCTCGGAATCTCCGGACTCGCTCTGCTGGGCTCCGGCATCGTGTGGGCCTGGGTCCACTGGAAGTACGAGCATGGGGAAACGGGTGAAAGCCTGCTCTACCTGAAGCCGTGGATGATCCGGATCCATGGGTGGAGCGCGTCGTTGTTCACCTTGTGCATCGGATCTCTGCTGGCGACTCATGTCCGACTTGCATGGAAGGCGCGAATACATCGGATCAATGGAGCGGGCATGCTCGCGCTCACGGCCTGGATGATCCTCAGCGGACAGGCTCTCTACTACCTGGGAGATGAACCCTGGCGAAGCCTTGCATCGGACTGGCATTTTTTGTCGGGCATCGCATTCCCGGGGGTCTTGCTCCTGCACATATACCTGGGGCGAAAACAAAGAGCGGCATGGGGACGTAATCCGGTCTAAGAGGTTCCCTTGCTCACTCGCGCGTAAGCGTCGAGTGCGATGTTGCGCGCGGTTCCGTGAAGAACCACCGGCTCGGGATAGGTACGTCCAAGACTGATCCCGGCGTCCTTCAGGACAGCCGCGGGTGCTTCGAAGGGTTGATGCAGCCAATTGTCCGGGAGTCGTGCCAGCTCTGGACACCACTTGCGCACGTATTGGCCCTGCGGATCGAATTTTTCACCCTGGCTGACGGGATTAAACACCCGGAAGAACGGTGCAGCATCAGCCCCGCAACCCGCGGTCCATTGCCAACCCAGGGTGTTTTGGGCCAGATCCGCGTCCACCAGCGTATCCCAAAACCACGCGGCACCCTCAGACCAGCTGATCATCAGGTCCTTCACCAAAAACGAAGCCACAATCATCCGCACGCGATTATGCATCCAGCCCGTCGTCCACAGCTCGCGCATGCCGGCATCCACGATCGGATATCCCGTGCGTCCCTTCTGCCACGCCTTGAGCAAGGCAGCGTCACTCCGCCACGGGAACCGGGTGAAGTTCTGTCGCAGGGGTTCTGCCGGAGTTTTGGGGAAGTGAAAAAGGAGGTGATGTGCAAACTCACGCCAGCCGACTTCTGCCAGGAACTGCGATGTCCGCCAGTTCTGTGCATCTGGCAGGGAGCTTTTCGCCATCCGTTCAAAAGCCCCGGAGGGTTTGGTAGCCGATGCTTTGGCCGGGGCCGCCGTGGCGCGCTTTCGTACGCCATGCCAGATCTGGCGCGGGCTGATCTCCCCGAAGTGAAGATGGGGGGACAGCCGGGATGTGCCCGCGAGATCAGGCCTGTTCCGTTGATCCGAGTAGTCGGATAGGCCTCCTTTTAGAAAGGTTTCGAGTTGCCTGTGAGCTCCATCCTCGCCCGGAGTCCAGGCGTTCTTCATGCCCCCGGCCCAGGGAATACCCGGCTCCAACCCCAACGAGCTCAGTTCCACTCCTGCCGGCCAACGACCTGGCGCGCGCATCTTTCCCGGTGGTGGCAGCGGCTCGCTCGGATCCGGTTTGCCCAGACAGTGTTTCCAGAATGGGGTGAAGACTTGAAAGGGTTTGCCGCTCTGGTTTTGAACGGTCCAGGGCTCATGGAGCAAGGCGGCGCCATGGCTCTCGACACCATAACCCTGGCGGCCTAGCCCCTCCTTGATCGCTGTGTCGCGCGCAATGACCTGCGGCTCATATCGACGATTCCAGTGGACTGCGTCGGCTCCGGTCTCTCGAAGCAGGGCGATCAGAGTGTCCAACGTCGGTCCCTTCCGCAGGATCAACCGTGTGCCCAACCGGCTTAAGTCGGCATCGAGGGAAACAAGGGATTGATGGAGCCACCATCTGGACGCACCTCCGGGTTCCCAGGGAGTCTCCTCCTCTGGTGCCCAGATGAACACAGGTACGACGGCTCCCCCGCGTGCAATCGCTGCGCTCAGTGCCGGGTTGTCTGCTAAGCGGAGATCGTTTCGAAACCAGACCAACGTGACCGGACTGCTCATGACAAGGCAGATTTAGGAATGGGAGTTAACCGCCCGGCAGTCCCGCCGGGGCTGACTGCTTCAGTCAAGAGGTGTGAGTGGGTTCTGTGCACGGGCGATTTATAGCCAGGAACGAGGAGGAAGGCAAACGACCCCATCCCAAACTCGAGTAACCGACTGCACGACGCAATCCGGGGCATCGAGGACGAGGGGTGATTGCGATTACGAGGGGGAGAGGGAAACCGCGGATGGCACGGATAACGCGGATGGGGAAATATCAGTTTCGAGTTTCCTGTCTTATCCGTGCGATCCGTGCTATCCGCGGTTCTCATTTCTGAGAAATCCGTGGCATTTAGGACAGGGAGGTTGTTTACGATTACGATCACGAGGGGAGGGGATAGGGGCGGCTTGTGTTGAGCTAGCGGAAGAATCTTATTTTCGGCAGGGGTCGGTCGAGGTATGACCACTTGAAATCCTGCATGACATCGATTGACGCCCAACCCAACCCACCCAATCTCATCAACAGTGAGGCTGAGCTGGATGCGTTGTTGACGCGACCTGGCCTGAAGACGATTGAGGCCATCGGTTCTGTGTCCAGCCCATTGGTGATTTTGGGCGCGGGCGGCAAGATGGGGCCGACCCTGGCTGTGCTGGCAAAGCGCGCCGCATTGCAGGCAGGTCGTTCGTTACGAGTTGTCGCCGCGAGCCGCTTCTCCGACGTCTCGACGCGGAAGTGGCTGGAGAACGAGGGGGTGGAAACGCACCAGACGGATGTGCTCGAACCAGACTCACTCCGGGAGCTGCCAGACACGGATAATGTGATCTATCTGGTGGGGCTGAAATTCGGCACTCAGGACAATCCTTCGCTGACATGGGCGGTGAACACATTGGCGCCTGCCCATGCCGTGGCCCGATACCCCGGGGCACGGATCGTTGCGCTTTCCACAGGCAACGTGTATCCGCTCTCGCCAGTCACGGAGGGTGGCTCGATCGAAACGGCCCCGCTGACTCCACTCGGCGAGTACGCAAATGCAGCGGTCGCGCGTGAACGCGTCTTTGAATATCTTTCCCGGAAACATCGAACGCCCATCGTGATTCTTCGACTGAACTATGCCGTGGAACTGCGCTACGGCGTGCTCTTTGAGCTTGCCCGTAAGGTCCATGACGGGATCCCCATCCCGCTCGAGAACGGTTTCTTCAACTGCATCTGGCAGGGCGATGCGAATGAGCTCATCCTTCGCAGCCTGGCGCTCGCTGCAAGTCCGCCCTCCGTCTTCAACCTGACGGGAACGGAAACGCTGTCGGTGCGGAGCATCGCTCTGGCTCTGGGTGAACACCTCGGACGCGCACCCATTTTTGAAGGTTCGACGGCTTCGGATGCGTTGCTCAGCAATGCCTCCAGGCTCCACAAGTTGCTGGGAAACCCGACAACCCCGCTGAACTCTTTCCTGCGCTGGACTGCGCATTGGGTCCGCATCGGAGGACGCGCGTTGGGCAAGTCCACAAAGTTCGAAGTGAGGGACGGTCGTTACTGAAGCGAATTCATGGGATGAGCGACTATCCACAATCTCCGGACTGGGTGAGGGCGGCGTTGCATGAGGGCCTTGTCATCCCGGCGCATCCGCTTGCCCTTACGATGAGCCGCCAACTGGACGAGCAACGTCAACGGGCTTTGACGCGCTATTACTGTGAGGCAGGCGCGGGCGGGCTCGCGGTCGGAGTTCATACAACGCAATTTTCCATCCGCGATCCCAAGCACGGTTTGCTTGCGCCTGTGCTCGCCCTTGCAGCGGAGACTGCCCGTTCGTGTGACGGTTCATCAGGACGGTCCACGGTGCTCATCGCGGGCATCTGCGGCGGGACTGCACAGGCTGTTGCGGAAGCAAAGCTTGCCCGGACGCTTGGATACCATGTGGGTTTGCTCTCGCTCGCGGCGCTACCCGACAGCACGGTGCCGGAGTTGTTGCGACACTGCGACGCTGTGGCCAGGGAGATTCCGCTTTTCGGTTTCTACCTTCAGCCTGCGGCAGGAGGGCATGTGCTGCCGTTCGAATTCTGGAGAGAGTTCGCCCGCATCCCCAACGTCGCTGGAATCAAGATCGCCCCCTTCCAGCGCTACCACACGATCGACGTCTTGCGAGGGGTGGCGGAATCGGAGCGGTGCAACGAGATCGCCTTGTACACAGGCAACGACGATCACATTCTTCTGGACCTGTTGACGGAACACCGTTTGCCAACCGCCACTGGGGAGAAGCGACTTTTGATTGCCGGGGGGCTGCTGGGGCATTGGGCATGCTGGACGTTGCGTGCCGTCGAACAGCTGCGGCTATGCAAGCAGGCACGGTCGCATGCTTCGGTTCCGGCCGAACTTCTCCGGTTGTCCGTCCAGGTCACGGATTGCAACGCCGCATTCTTCGACGCTCGGAATGGTTTTCGGGGATGCATCCCTGGAATCCATGAGGTGCTTCATCGACAGGGGTTGCTTGCCAACACGCTTTGTCTGGACCCGAAGGAAACGCTCTCGCCCGATCAAGCCGTCGAGATCGATCGGGTGTACAGGGCTTACCCGGAGCTGAATGACGACTCCTTTGTCGCAGCCCATCTCGATCGCTGGCTCACTTGAGCTGATGAAGTGCGAGCTGTGGCCGCGCTTTTGAACCGGGAGCGCTGGCATCCCTGCCGGCATCTGGGTTGCAAGTGGCATGTTGCGAGAAAGAAGCAGCAAGATGCCGGCAGGGATGCCAGCGCTCCCAGAGGGGGCGTGCGCTTCCAGCGGGTGTTGGGCATCAACGTGCTGGGGTTGGGGGGGGACACCCTGAAGGGTGGACAACGAACTGCGCGTCCGACTTCGAGGCGTGTGGCGAGAGGCTCGCAGGTTGACAAAAATGCCGCAGGGACAATTGTGTCCCCGATCGCCGATCCTCAAGCAATGGATTGGGCAGCCACCTTAAGAGGTGCTCGGCCCGCCCGGTGCACCCGACACGGGTTGAAGAACTGAGATACGAATGACACAGCCGCCTGAAGACTTGAACCGTTCTGACTCGGGTGATGAGCACAAGGCCGGCGATGCCGATCAGCCAAAGTTTTCGCGCGAGCTCCAGGACTTGGTGCAACGCTTCGACAACCGGCCGGTTTGCCTCGCAGACATTCTCCAAGCCACGCAAGGACGGGGATATAACCTCCTCCTGGTGCTTATTTCCCTTCCATTTCTATCGCCCATCCCCTTGCCGGGCTTCTCCGTTCCTTTCGGTGTCGCTGTGGCAATCATCGGTGCGCGAATGGCGTTGGGCCAGAAGCCCTGGCTTCCAGAACGACTGCTCCACCGTCAACTTCCCGCCCGATTCCTCGGCAAGGTATTGGGCGCTGCGAGCCGCATCGTGCGCTTTCTGGAGTGGTTCCTGCGCCCAAGGCTGAACTTCCTCCACGAACAATGGATCTACCGTCGGCTGGCCGGGGCACTGATCGCCCTCGCGGGGTTATGCCTGCTTCTTCCCTTGCCCGTACCCTTCAGCAACGCGCTCCCAGCGTGGACGATTCTTCTGCTCGCCGCCGCTGCCCTGGAACGCGACGGACTCTGTTTTCTCGCCGGCACCATCATGTTCGTCGTGACCGCTGGTTTTTTTACCCTGATCGCCCTCGGCGGAGCGCAGGTC
>VHDG01000184.1 GCA_016871475.1 Verrucomicrobiota bacterium | reverse complement strand
TGGATGGATCGTAGGCGCCATAGCTCCCGCGGAGATCGTAGAGAGCAGAGCGAGACTGAACCCGTTGGATGGCGATCTGAAAGTTGTTCTCCAAAGCCATGACCATGGCTTGGTCCATGGTCAGCTGCACCGCTGGGCCATTGGTGGATTTGACCTGGGCTGGAACCGTGGATGCCATGCACAGGATGGAGACGAGCGGGAGGATATGGAGACGCATGCGGGGCGGGAGCTTGTGGGAAGGTGAATCGGGAGTCAATGGCATGATCATGAAGCAAGTTGTACGAGGCTGGCAATCCGCCGGGGATCCGCTGCCGTCCACCCAAACTCGGATGCACGGAGTTCACGGCCCATCGGCACACGGGTGTTACGGTGTTTCATGCGGCTTTCCACCGGAGCGCTTGCGGACAGATGAAACTCCACCGCATTCGTCAGTTTCTGAATCTTCACAAAATTTCGCTCCGTGATACCTCCGCCCGGCACCACAATAATTCGTTTCCCAGCCCGCTTGACCAACTCAGCAATCAAGTCAGCTCCCTCCAGAACACTCCGTTCCTGTCCCGAGGTCAGCACCCGGGCGACCCCGAGATCCACCAGAGTCTCCAAGGACCTGCGGGGATCCGACGTGACATCAAAAGCTCGGTGGAATGTGACGGGCACAGGGCCGGCCAGGTCCATCAGTTTGCGCATTCTTCGGACATCGATGCTTCCATCAGCCTTCAGAATCCCTGTGACGATGCCGTCGGCCCCCAATTCCCTGGCCATGTGCAAATCCTCCTGCATCACACCGAACTCCTCATCCGAGTAGCAAAAATCCGCACCCCGTGGGCGAATCATCACAAAGACCGGGAGGTCCGTGGCGCGCAGAGTGAGCCTGAGCAGCCCATAGCTGGGCGTGGTGCCGCCTTCGAATAGATTCTGGCAAAGTTCAAGCCGATGTGCCCCGCCCCCTGCGGCGGCAAACACCGATTGCAGGGAGTCCACACATATCTCAATTTGGATCCGGGAAGGCATGGGCGTGGATCAGAGCTGCATCGCTCCGGATGTTGCGTATTCCTTGTAACGTTCTGCGACTTTGGCGGCGTCGGTATCCCCCTCATGGATGTAGAACCGATATCGAAACGTGACGCTGCGGCCGGGTGGAATGACCAGGTTCCCGGTGCCTTTCGACTTCTTTTCAAAATCGTGGATCCCAAAGGGATTGGCTGCGAAGAGTCCATAGTCCCGCACATGCCAGTGCGTAGGGTGACGCGGGTTGTGAGGATGATCGAAAATCGCGACACCCACCCGCTTTCCGTCAATGGTTCCATGGTAATCACACCAGGCGGCCCGTTTTCCCCAGGTCGCCCCATCTCTCACACCGGTGTCCTGGACGATGGACCCCGCCGGCTTGCCCTCGTTGTGCTTGTTAGGCTTGAGGCGAAGAAGTTCGTTAAGTCGGATGGCCATCGTGCCCTCCTTGGTATCGCCGAGCACGAGGTCTTTCTTCTGAGCGAAGATCGAGATCTCGAAGTCAAACAGACGCTCCTTGGGCGAACTTGAATACACTCGAAAGACCCGTTCATCTGCACAAACAACTCCTCCTTCCACATTCACCCACTGATTGCTGGATCGGATCCAACCAGCGTGGGAACCCGACTTGATGTCGAGAAACTTGACGTGCCGGATACTTCCCGAGTCCTTGCCCTCCGCCCAAAAGTCCACCCCGTTGACATCCCCGTGGGAGTACCAAAGTGAACGGTGATGTTTGTGATCCTGGTCTTCCCCCGGCGTGTTCTTCATTGGAAAGTCGCGAGTCATCTGCAACCCACCCGGCCCGAGCAGAGGGTGGTAGAAGACACGGGGCGCACCACTGTAGTGATAATGTGTAAACAGCTCTCCGTTGACCTCGATCCGCAGATACCCGTCATGCTCGCTGATCTGCACGCCTTTGGCGGGATTTGATTTCTTGTCCTGCGCGGCGACCGAGCTCTGCCAGAGCATGGCGGAAGCCAAAGCCAGCAGGTTCACCCAGCGGAGGGATGACGACAGAGTTGTACGAGTCTTCATGCGGAAAGACTATGGAAGCCGCCTTGAGGGTCAATGCGGAACCCGAAGGCTGCAAGAAAGTCTTCGCCTGCGGCCATGATCCGGACAGGGCGACCGTCGAAGGGATTGGCATACTCGAGCCACATGGATCTCAGGCCCAGCGGGAAACGATCCAGCCCATCCAGGTCGGTGATTCCAGGACCGTAAAGGCGATCCCCCACGATCGGAGTACCCGATCTCGCGGCGTGAACCCGGATTTGGTGAGTTCGGCCCGTCACAGGCTGCGCCTCGATCAGCGAGAAACTCCCACTGCTGCAAAGGAGTTTGAAATGCGTTTCAGCCGGCTTTCCAGCTCGAGGATCCACTTTGATCCTCCCGATCTGGGCAGGATCCGGAGCCAGCGGAGCCCGACAGTCCCAATCTGGACGTTGGGGACGTCCATGACAGACGGCCCAGTAGCGCTTGTGCATCTGGCGTGACTCGAAAAGCCTGCCAAAAGGCCGCACAGCGCCCTGGCTCTTCACCATGAGCAGCACTCCACTGGTTTCGGCATCCAATCGATGCACGTGTTGGAGAAACTTGAGGTTCCGGGATCGAGCCCAGAAACGACGTTCCTCAATGCTCGACAGGATTGCTGCGTGCAGGTTGCGATCCGTTTTCTGCCAGCTGACGGGCACGAGCATCCAGCCCGGTGGCTTATCTATGGCGATCACGCTGCGATCTTCGTACAGGATGGGAATCTGCTCCCCATCCCCGAGTTCGATGAATTCGGTTTTCGGCATCGGTGTGAGCTACCCCATGCTCTCAGTTTGAGGTTGGCAAGCCGGAACTCCACAGCTCGCCAAACGAAACGATCCGGTGACAATAATCAGCAGAGCCTTCACACAAGGACTTCTCTCACCACACGGCTCCCTGGCTTGGTCACGTTTGTAAGCCGCATGTTGACACCCGCGACGGGATAGCTGAACCGCATGTGATCAAATCCGAGCAGATGAAGTAACGTCGCATGAAAATCGTGAACGCTCACCTTGCCAAGCGCAGCCTGGTAACCGAGCTCATCGGTTTCACCGTGCGAAAACCCGGCTTTCACGCCCCCTCCCGCCATCCACAGGGTGAAGGCGCCCGGATTGTGATCGCGTCCCACAAATTTCATCTCGACCCCGTTGCGATTCTCTCGCATGGGGGTTCGGCCAAACTCCCCGCTCCAAACGATGAGCGTCTCGTCCAACATGCCGCGCATCTTCAAATCCAGGATCAGGGCCATCATCGCCCGGTCTATGTTCTCGCACTTGCCTTTGAACCCATGGTTCAGAGCCTCACTCTCCGATGCCCCGTGGCTGTCCCAGCCCCAATCAAACAGCTGAATAAAGCGGACCCCTCTTTCAGCGAGCCGACGGGCGAGGAGGCAGTTGTTGGCGAAGGATTCCTTGCCTGGCTCGGTGCCGTAGAGGGAATGGACAACGGGAGGCTCCTGCCGGATATCGAAGGCATCGCTGGCGTCCGCCTGCATCCGGAAGGCCAGTTCGTACCGAGCGATCCTGGTCAACGTCTCCGGGTCGCCCGTCTCCTCAGCTGTTCGTTGATTGATCTGGGCTATTGCATCCAGGGTCCTGCGACGAAGATCCCGGGAGACTCCGGGCGGATTGGACAGGAAGAGCACCGGATCTCCTTGCGATCTGCATTGCACACCCTGGAACACCGAGGGGAGAAAACCTGACCCCCAGACAGATTTTCCGGCATCGGGGTTTTTTCCGCCGCTTGTGAGGACGATGAAACCCGGGAGGTTCTGATTGTCGGAGCCCAGCCCGTAGGTGGCCCAGGCTCCCGCGCTGGCCCAACCCGGACTCTGGGTGCCGGTGTGCATGAGCAGTTGGGCAGGGCCATGATTGAACTGGTCCGTGTACATCGACTTGATGAAGCACACTTCATCCGCGACCGAAGCGAAGAGGGGGAGGCGGTCCGAAATCCACGCGCCCGACTGGCCGTGCTGTGTAAAACCGTACTGGGGCCCCAGCATCTTCGGCACTCCCTGGATAAAAGCGAACTGCTTGCCCTTCAAGAACGACTCCGGACAGTCACGGCCATCGATCCTTGCGAGCTCAGGCTTGTAATCGAAGAGATCCAACTGACTCGGAGATCCCGCCATGTGGAGATAGATGACCCGCTTCGCCTTGGCCGCAAACCCTGACGGAGCCGGTGCCATGGCCTGGGCCATGTCGCGTTTGGTCGAGCTCTCGCCGCCCCAGGTTCGTCCGGTCGTAGCCGCAAGCCAGAGCGCCCCCAAACCCGCTGCGCTGTCGCGCAAGAAGTGACGCCGGGTCTCCAGCAGCAACGCGTCGTGGAAAAGATTTCTGAGCAGTTCCATAGACTTAACGGATCAACGACAGGTCAAGGTTGAGGATCGCATTTGCCACGAGCGTGAGCGCAGCGTGCTCCGGTGACTCCCCGAGCTGGCGCGCGAGGTCGGCGTTCGCTCGATAGTTTTTCAAGCAATCACGATAGAGGGCCTCGAGGCTTTGCACATCCTCGATTTTGGGTGGATCGAGAACGACGAGGCGCAGTCCGAACCTGATTTGATCGTGGGGAAGCGTCCCTGCCTTTTCCATGCGTCGGGCCAGAGCGGCTGCCATTTCGAGAAACGCAGGATCATTGAGAGTGTTCAAGGCCTGGAGCGGAGTATTGGAAGCCATCCGACGGGCACTGCACACATCGCGCATCGGCGCATCGAAAGTGATGAACAGGGGGTAACCGGCGGTCCGACGCGCATAGGTGTAAACTGCGCGGCGGAAACGATCCTCGTTGGTCGAGGTATTCCATTTCTCGCCGCTATACACCGTGTTCCAGATGCCCTCTGGCTGCGGAGGGAACACCGGAGGTCCAAAAGACTTCCTGGACAGCAAGCCGGACAGAGCCAGTCCCTGGTCCCGAATCATCTCGGCGGTCAACCGGGACCTTGGCCCTCGGGCGAGCAAGGAGTTGCCAGGATCCCGTTCCAGCAAGCCGGCCGAAGCCCTGGCGCTCTGTGCGTAGCTGGCTGAGAGGGCGATTTCGCGCAAGAACGCTTTAACCGACCAGCCAAGTTCCCCTTTCAACCTCAAGGCCAGGTGGTCGAGGAGTTCGGGACGAGTGGGCCGGGCACCCGAGGTGCCGAAATCCTCCAACGTTTCCACGATCCCCCGTCCAAACATCTCAGCCCACAGACGATTTGCCAGAACCCTGGCTGCAAACGGGTTCTGGTCGCTCACCAGCCACCGAGCCATTTCGAGCCGATCGCCTGGGTTGGATCGAGAGCCGACGAGGGCGGATTTCGGAACTCCTGCGGTGACGCTTTCAGCCAACGTCAGCCGGTTGCCCCTGACGAACACTCGAGTCTCCCGTCGGGCAGACTGGGAGCGCTCCACCAGAACGGGCACCTCAGGGCCGCCCAGTTCCTTGATCCGATTCTTCAGCCGGGCATGCTCAGCCCAAGCCTCCATGCGTTGCTGAGATCTTGCGAACTCGGAGACGCCGGGGTCTTTAACGTAGGAAAGCCGGAATTGACGAAGCGCGCATCCCTGAACACCGCCGTTGGAGGCGATCCCATGCTCCAACCGGATCTCCAGCCCGGCACCTTCCGGAATCTCCAGAGGCTTTTCCAAAATCATCACACCCCAACGCCTCCCGGTCATGACGGGGTAACTCCCCAGCCCTCCGCCCGCTTGGATGACGTTTCTGGGATCTCTCGGCCCAGCAAGAAAGTCCACGACCACATCCTGAAGTTTCACCACTTGGTTGGAAGCTCCCTTGGGCTTGATGCACAAGGCGAACTTGGAGATCGCCTGCCCGCGTTCAGGAGGTCTGCCTGCCTCATCGGAGTCAGGCAATATCTCGATCCTGAACGCAGTCGCGCCCGGAATTCGGGGGATCTCGAGCGTATAGACCACATCGATGGGCAGGGTCCCGCTGGTCCGGATCAACCCATCAGGCTCATGCTTGATCACGCCTCCTGTCGCATTCGCCGACAAAGGCAGGATGGGCTGCCATTGCTTCAGATCCTTGAGCTTGACCACCCCTGTTGCATTGAGCTCCTCGCGAAGCCTGCCTGCCTGACGCTGTAGTCGAAGCGATTCCTCCCGCGAACTCGCCTCATTAGGAAACGGTTTTCTCGGAAAATCATCGTTCTGATCACAATCCTCGGTGTTGTTGAAGAACGCGGCGAATCGATAGTAATCCGCTTTTTCAAAAGGGTCATAGGGATGAGCGTGGCATTGAACACAGCCGAAAGTGGTGGCGTTCCAGGTCGTCCAGGTGGTGTTGACCCGATCCAAAACAGCCGCCATCCGGAATTCCTCATCGTCCGTCCCTCCCTCGGTGTTGTTCTGGGTGTTGCGATGAAAGGCCGTGGCCAGCAGGTCCTCGGCTGAGGGGTTGGGGAGCAAGTCTCCGGCAAGCTGGCGGATGGTGAAATCGTCGAAAGACATTCCCTCGTTGAAGGCCCGAATGACCCAATCGCGCCAGGGCCAGATCTCCCGAAACGGATCTTTCTCAAACCCGTAAGTGTCTGAGTACCGGACCAGGTCAAGCCAGACGCTGGCCCACCGTTCCCCGAATGCCGGGGATGCAAGCAAGCGATCCACCCGGCTGGCCCGGGCAGTTTCAAACCCGGATCTGCAATCTTCAGTGAAACGTTCGAAATCATCCACGGAGGGGGGAAGCCCTGTTAGATCGAGGGTGACTCGACGCAACCATTCGGCAGCGGTTGCCTCCGGTGAAGGACTCAGGCCAAGGCTTTCGAGTTGCGCAAGCACGTGGGCGTCAGCGGTGGACTTCGGCCAGGACTTGTTGCGGATCAACGGGCGCGCGGGTTCCACCGGGGGGAGGAAGGACCAATGATCGCTCCAAGGCGCTCCCTGACGGATCCACTGCCGCAGCACGTCGACTTCACCCTGGCTCAGGGCCGGGCCATGTTCCGGCTTTGGCATGACTTCATCTGGATCGACTGAGGTGACGCGGCGGATGACCTCGGATTTGTCAGGCTCACCCGGGATCACGGCAAAAGCACCGGAGCTGCCTTTGGAGAGGGCTTTTTCGCGGTAGAGAAAGGAGAGCTTGCCGGCCGTCTTGACCCCGCCGTGACAAGCGGTGCAGTGCTTGGCGAACAAAGGACGGACCTCGGTTGAAAAATCCACCAGGCGGGGCACAGCCTCGGCTGCGGACAGAGCTGGCCCCAGTGTGAAACACAGAAGCACGAGTCTGAACAAGCCCCATGCCGCATCGTGGCGGGAGAATAAAGCCATACAAAGCAGGCAGTCGCGCTGCATGCGTGTCACGTATCGACTGTGACACCCTGAAATGAATTCAACCGGGTGAATCATCTGTTGACCCGGTTCGTCCATTCAC
>VHDG01000183.1 GCA_016871475.1 Verrucomicrobiota bacterium | reverse complement strand
ATAGGTTCACACGTCTTTTATCACCCCATGACCGCTGCTGATTTGCCCGCTCTGAATGCCTCTCTGAATGGCCTCGCCGCTTTGTTGCTGTCCCTGGGGCTGTTCTTCATTTTACGAGGACAACGCGAGATGCACCGCAGATGCATGCTGGGTGCTTTTGGCTGCTCCTGTGTCTTTCTCGTTTTTTACGTGCTGCACAAGATTCTTGTCGCCTCACACCGCCCGATCGGCGCTGAGGGAGGGCTGCGGACGGCCTACTATGTCATGCTCGCCTCTCATATCCTTCTCGCGATGGCAGTCGTTCCGATGGCCTTGATCTCCATTCGCCACGGGCTGGCGGAGCGTTTTGATCGACACAAGCGCATCGCTCGCTGGACCTGGCCGATCTGGATGTATGTATCGGTCACTGGAGTGCTGATCTACTTCATGCTGTATCACTGGTATCCCCCGGTCGCCGCGCCCTTGACTCCAGCGGGGTGACGGGTTCTTCCATGAATCTTCAGCTCATCGTTGCGACCTCCAATCAGCACAAGGTTCAGGAGATCGCCAGTTTTCTGGGAAGCGAAGCCCGCTGCAGAGCGATGTCAGATCTCGGTCATCCGCCGTCTGTGTTGGAGGATGCAGATACCTTCCGGGGAAATGCCGTGAAGAAGTGCCTGTCGCTTGCAAACTACCTGCGAACGAATACCGAGCTTTGGACGGGACTGTTCGAGCGTGGGGAGATCGGGGTATTGGCGGATGATTCGGGTTTGGAGGTGGATGTGCTCGGCGGAGCTCCCGGCATTCACTCCGCGAGGTTTGCCCACATGGATGCGGCAGGGCAGCGTGGCAACGCGCCGGACCAGGCCAACAATGAGAAGCTCCTGGGATTGATGACGGGAATTCCGGAGGAGCGTCGTGGTGCTCAATTCCGCTGTGTGTTGGCGTTGGCCTGGCTGGGTGAGGGCCTGGTTGTCGCGGAGCCGTTGGTTTTCGAAGGCATCTGTCGCGGACGGATCCTGCCTGGGTGTGTTGGCAAGGGTGGATTTGGCTACGATCCGCTGTTTGTGCCGGTGGGCTTTGACCGGACTTTCTCGGAGCTGGGCTCCGACGTGAAGAACACTCTGAGCCACCGGGCAAAGGCTCTTAGCGGGCTGCGCGAACACCTCCGGTTGAGAAGTCGGACGAGAACATGCTGAGGTTTAGGATCGACTTTCCGAGCAAGTGATGAGAGGAAGCCATCGCTTTCGGTGACTTCTGACCACCGCCGAGCTCAACTGTAACGAGACGATCCTGTAGTGAGGCTTGGCAGCAGTCATGCATGCGAAAGCCTTGCGCCCGGCCAAAGACGAACGCCGCCGCTGGTCAACACCAGGCAGCGTGTGCTCGTTGATTTCGGGTTTTGCGAAAGCCGCTTCGTGAACAAGCCTTCGAACAACCCTTCGATCCATCCACCTATGGGCAGATTCCCGCTTGGCGTCATTACGTTTGGGATCCTAAATGCGATGGCTCTGGCTCAGCAGCCGGACCAGCCCTCTCCGGCAGGGGCGGGTCCTGGACCGGGATTCGGGGGGCCACCGGGCATGCAGCGAGAAGAACTCAAGGTGCTCAAGAAGTTCGATATTGACCGCAATAACTGGCTCAACAAGGAGGAGCGCCTCGCTGCGAGGGAATACATCAAAAAGGAGCGCTCAGGCCGCGATCAACGAAGGCCTTTTGGCCCTCCTGGCGGGGGTGGCCCCAGGAGGGGAGTTGAGCAAACGGGCAGCCCAGGACGGAAGCTGGCCGCTTCTGAGGCGGTCGCTGCTCCCTCCGTGCCGTTCTACGATCCATCTGTGATTCGCACGTGTTTTCTGGAGTTTGAGAATTCGGACTGGGAACAGGAACTCACCGACTTTCGTGATACGGACGTGGAGGTTCCTGCGAAGCTGATCGCGGACGGGAAAACCTATCCCGACATCGGGGTTCATTTCCGTGGAATGTCCTCGTTCGCAATGATCCGGGAAGGGCTGAAGCGGCCATTCAACCTCAGCCTGGATTTCATCCATCAAGACCAGAACCTTGGCGGCTATCGAACGATCAACCTGCTCAACGGCCATGACGATCCGACTTTCCTTCGCGTCGTGCTTTATCTGGAAATCGCACGCCAATACATCGCAGCTCCCAAAGCCGGCTTTGTGCATCTTGTGATCAATGGGGAATCCTGGGGGCTGTACAACAGCGTGGAACAATTCAACAAGGACTTCGTCAAAGAGCGGTTTGGGAGCAACGGCAAGGGCGCTCGATGGAAGGTTCGAGGCAGTCCGGGCGGGCAGGGGAGCCTTGCCTATCTGGGTGATGACCCTGAGCCCTATAAGAAGATCTATACGCTCAAGACAAAGGAGGATCCCAAAGTGTGGGCGGATTTTGTTCAGCTCTGCAAAACTCTAAATCAGACCCCACCCTCCGAGCTCGAATCGAAGCTCGCTCCGATTCTCGACATTGATGGGGCTCTGCGTTTTATCGCTCTGGAAGTGGCCTTGATCAACAACGATGGCTATTGGGTCCGGACGAGCGACTACACCCTCTACCAGTCGCCCGCTGGGAAATTTCACCTGATCCCGGCCGATGTGAACGAAACGTTTGTGAGGCCTGGCGGGCCTGGTTTCGGGGGTGGCTCCGCGATGCGCTTCGCATCGGCCATCATGGAGCAGGGCGACAAGAACGGAGACAAGAGCATCCAGCCTGAGGAGCTTCGTTCATTGGCGGCTGCTTGGTTTGAAAAACTGGACACAGAACGGAACGGGTTTGTGACAGAGGAGGATTTCTCGGATCGAGCCCCGGATCTGATTCTGTCCGGTCCGGCCGGAGTTGGCGGTGGTGGACCCGGCGGGCGGCCAAGCGTGATCGGGCGACTTTTTTCGGTCGTGGACGTGGACAAGAATGCCAAGGCCACCCGGGAGGAATGGACTCAGCTCTTCACGCGATGGACAGCCGAGTGGGATAGCCAGAAGACCGGTGCGATCAGCGACGAATCGATCCGTCAGGGAGTCCAAGCCTCATTGCCCCGGGGAGGCCCTGGAGGCCCTGGAGGCCCTGGAGGTCCTGGAGGTCCCGGAGGCCCTGGAGGTCCCGGAGGTCCCGGAGGTTTTGGGGGGCCTGGGGGCGGACGTGGGCCGGTTGGACCTGGAATGCCCGCGGTGCGTGGGGTTGAGTTGGATCCGCTGGCTGCGGCCACGGATTCTACAAAGCCATTGATTTCCAAACTCCTCGCGGTGCCTGCGCTTAAGGCCAGGTATCTGGCTTACGTGCGGGAGATCGCGGAGAAGGACCTCGACTGGAAGGTGCTGGGGCCGCGGGCTTCCAAGTATCATTCCTTATTGGCGCCGGAGGTGCGTCTTGACACCCGTAAACTGCATTCTTTCGAGGAATTTGAGCGAGGCTTGGAAGCAGAGTCGCCTGCATCGGGGCCTGGGGTGATCTCGCTCAAGAGTTTTGCGGAGCAGAGGCGGGCTTACCTGTTGAACTACAAGGAGCCGGCCTCTGGTGTTTCGAAGTGATCAGCGCGGACCGGTTTTTTTGTTGGCTTCGCGTGCGAGAAGATTTTTCACCTTGGCCAGCGCTTCGCGTGCTTGCGGCATCTCAGGTTTTTTCTCCAGGAGCACCTCGAGTTCAGCCTTGGCTTCTTCAAAGCGGGCAATGCTCAGGTACGCGTTCGCCAGGTTGAATCTGGCTTCAGAATAATCGGGGTTCGCCTGAACGGCCTTGCGGAAAAGTGGGATCGCATCATTCACCCGTGATTGCATGGCCACAGCCCTGCCGAGGTTGTTCATCGCGCTTGAGCTCTCCGGCTGGTTGGTGAGGGCGAGGTGAAAGCGAGCCTCAGCCTCCTGGAACTTTCGCTGGAGCAGCAGCAGATTCCCCAGGTTGTTGTGCGCTTCCGCATAGGTGGGGACCAACTCAAGGCATCGTTCGTAACTCTTGACCGCGTCCTCAATGCGCTTCAGCCGGCTATAGGTGAAACCCAGGCTGAAGTGGGAATCCTCGTTCTCAGGGTTCGCAGCGATGGCCTGCTGAAACTTTTCCGCTGCGAGATCCAGTTGTCCTGCTTCCAACGCTCGCAGGCCCTCATGATGGCGAGCCAGGGATGCTTCAGCCGGGTCAGCAGATGTGGGTGCAGGCTCCACAACCTTGTCGGTCCCGGATGCGTTGTTGCTCACATTGGACTGGATCTGCGCAGCAGGCGGAAGAGTGCCGGGCGCGGGAGAGTTTGACGGCGAGTTGGAGGCCGTTGGAGATGGGTTGCATCCCCAAAGGACCACGGCCCCGACCCCCAGCCAAAGAGTTTGGACGCAGGTCTTGATATGAACTTCGGAAGGTCGCACGCCTTCAGAGTCGTTTGACGAAGCGCTGCATGCGCTCCATCGCGATCTCAATCTGAGGGAGAGCTGTGGCAAAACAGCATCGGACGAATCCTTCGCCACTGGGGCCGAAAGCGACGCCCGGAACGCAGGCGACTTTTTCCTGCTCGAGCAGTTTCACAGCGAAGTCCTTCGACGAAAGGCCGGTACTCTTGATGGAGGGAAAGGCGTAGAAGGAGCCCCGGGGCAAATGGCATGCGAGGCCCATTTCATTCAGTGCCTTGACGATATAGTTGCGCCGGGCCTGGTATTGTTGGCGCATGGCGGCGGTGTCGGGTTCGCCATGCTCGATGGCTTCAAGAGCCGCCTCCTGGCTGATGATGCTGGCACAGAGCATTGAGTATTGGTGGATACGCATCATCGCATCGATCAGCTCCGTCGGACCGCAGGCGTAGCCGATCCGAAACCCAGTCATGGCATAGGCTTTAGAGAAGCCGTGGAGAAAGATGGTACGCTCCTGCATGCCCGGGAGAGACGCGATGCTGACATGGCCGCCTTCAAAAGTGAGCTCGGAGTAAATCTCGTCAGTGAGCACAACCAGGTTGGCGCGCACCGCCACGTCGGCGATCTTGAGCAGCTCGTCGCGGGTCATGGTTCCCCCGGTTGGGTTGGTTGGAAAGTTAAGGATCAATGCCTTGCTCTTCGGAGTGATGGCTTTCTCGATCGCTGCAGCTGTGAGGCTGAAGCCGTCCTCAGGTTTGCATGCCACGGCCACCGGCTTGCCCAGCGCCAGCTGGATGCTGGGTGCGTAGCTCACGTAGCACGGCTCATGGTAGATGATCTCGTCGCCAGGGTTCGTGATGGCGCGGATGGCCAGATCCATGGCTTCGCTCACCCCGACCGCGATCAGGATTTGACAGCGAGGGTCGTACTTCACGCGGAAGTGTTTCTCGATGCTTCGCGAGATGGCCTCCCTTAGCTTCGGAGTGCCGAGATTCGACGTGTAGCTGGTCTTGCCGCGCTCCAATGCGTAGATGGCTGCTTCGCGGATGTGCCAGGGAGTCATGAAGTCGGGTTCACCCACACCGAGTGAGATCACGTCCTTCATGCTCTGAACGATGTCGAAAAAGTCGCGGATTCCAGACCTGGGAATGGCCTGGACGTGATCCGCCACCGCACGATGAGCATTAAACGAAGTCGCCATTCGAGGAACCTATCGACAAGCCCCATGGTCAATCAAGCCCCGCAAACAGCACGGAAACAGCGGCACCGACTGAGGCGACGGAACCGAATGTTCCCCGGCCTTACGATTCAGCGTGGAAGCGGTCGAGGGTCCTTCTGACCGCTGCGAAGAGAGTACCCTGTTCCTCGCGGCTTATTGTGAAGGGTGGAGACATGGCAATCAGGTCGCGGATGCCTCTTACGATGACTCCTTCCTCCCGGGCGATCCTGGCTGCCTTGGCTCCCAGGGCGGAGTCTGGTTTGGGCGCGCCCTTCCCTGCTTTGGGAACAAGCTCCAATGCCCCGATCAATCCCATCCCCCGCACTTCAGCCACAGACGGGTGAGTGGAGAACTCTCGGAGCCTGGACTGAAAGTAGGGACCAGACTCGTCACGGACCCGATCAACCAACCGCTCCTTCTCCAGCAAATCGAGGTTTGCGAGCGCGGCTGCTGCGCATGTGGGATGGCTGCTGTAGGTGAAGCCGTGAGCGAAGTAGCCGGCCTTGAGAAGCTCGTCCCCCATTTGCTCGCTCAACATCGTTGCTCCCAGTGGTAGGTAGCCGCTCGTGATCCCTTTCGCGAGTGTCATGAGATCCGGGTCGAGATCCCAGAGCTCGCTGCCAAACCAGCTGCCGAGGCGACCGAACCCGGTGATGACTTCGTCGGCGACAAACAGGATGTCGTGATCCCGGCAGATTTGTCGGAGAGACTTCAGATATCCGGTGGGCGGACAGATCACGCCACCCGCTCCCTGGACAGGCTCGACGAACAGAGCTGCGATGGTGTGAGGACCCTCACGTTCGATGATCCTCGCTGTTTCCTCGACACACCACTGGCCGTAAGCCCGGGAGTCTAGATCAGTATTTGCGGCGTAGGGGTGGGGGCCTGGCACCTGAACAAAACCGGGCAGTGGGAGATCGAACGGGTCTGTGACACTTGGCAAACCTGTGAGGCTGGCTGCTCCGAGCGTGACACCATGGTAGGAGAATTTTCGCGAGAGCAGCTTGGTTTTCTGTGGCCTCTTCCTGAGCCTGTTCCAGGCTCGGATGACTTTGATGGCGGTCTCATTGGCCTCCGAGCCGGATCCGCAGAACATGGTTCGACGAAGCCTTCCGGGTGCCAGTCGGGACAACCGGTCAGCCAGCCGGATAGCGGGCTCGTTGGTGGTGTTGAAGAACGAGCAATAGTAGGGCAGCCGGAGCATTTGCCTGTGGACGGCTTCGATGATTTCGTGCCGCCCGTAGCCAACGTTGACACACCATAGACCCGCGAGACCGTCGAGCAGCCGATGTCCCTCAGAATCGAAGACCCAGCAACCCTCGGCTCTCTCGATGATTGAGGTTCCGAGGGCAGCGAGATCGTTGTGGTTGGTGAACGGGTGGATGTGGCTTGCCTGATCGAGCTTCTGTAGTTGCCTCAGGTCTGCGTTTCCCATGAGTAAATGAAGCACAGCCGGACGTCGCTGCAAGGGGCGTTCCTGGATCTTCTCACCCCTTCTCCGGGGAGAGTCCGTTCAATAATGGGACAGTTTGAGCGACAGCTTGAGGCGGTGAGTTCTGATTCCCGATGAATCCGGCTTCCCTAACCGGCGTCAGACAAAGGGCTTGTGCTCGTCACAGGCCGGTATTTACGTCGGACTATGAAGCACCATGCATTTGATCCATCGCATCTTGCGATGACGCGTCGGGAGTTTCTCCAGCGTTGCGGCATGGGGATGGGAGCCCTGGGTTTGGCTCAGCTTTTGGGTGGACAGAGAACTCTGGCATCGGACTCCTCGCTGTCTCCTCTCGCTTTGCGTCAGCCTCATTTCCAAGCTAGGGCCAAGCGAGTGATCCATATTTTTGCCAACGGTGGGCCTTCTCACGTGGACAGCTTC